>MHDE01000001.1:0-18628 GCA_001803465.1 Microgenomates group bacterium RIFCSPHIGHO2_01_FULL_45_11
GAGCCAGCGGCGGCCGGCTTTAAGCCAGTCTTTGGTAATAAGTAAGCTGATGGCCAGGCCAGCGGTAACAAGACGCAGTGATTCCCGAACGCCGCCGGTAGCAAAGCGCCATAAGAGGTTGATGACTTGGCTTAATGAGGGAGCTTGGAGCCAAAAACCGGCGCCTTTGACGCGAGTGATTTGAATATACATGGGGTATAACCAGAACGAATACAAGCCGATGATAACTAGGAAGGGCCAGAAAGTTCGGAGGAGATTGTTGATGAGGTTGCCTTTTGATTTGAGAATTCGACGCCAATTGACTTCGAAGATGGCGTAGGCAATCTCCTGCCCGGCTAAGGTAAAGAGGGCAAAGTGGTGGGTGTAGAGGCCGGCGGTGGCGAAGAGAATGTACGATTTCCACTTGCGCCTGACAAAAAAGTAGATTGAGCCCATGACAGTGAAGGTTAGGAGGGCGTACATGCGCCATTCAAAAGCAAAGGGGATGAGAAAGGGGCTGAAGAAAGCCAGGATCAGTGAGCTTAGAGCTAAGAGTTTGGTTTTGGAAAGGTGATAGACAGTGAGGCCGGTGAAGATGGCGGCGCCGAGCATAAGGAGGAGTGAGAGTAAACGGAGGGCGATTTCCGAGGGGCCAAAGAGCCTGACCCAGATGAAACCGACCAGATAAAACAGGGGTGGGGCGGTGTCGCGGATGACGACGGCGAGCATGTCGACAAACGGCTTTTGAACGGCAATGGCCGAGAAAGCCTCATCGCCCCAGAGCGATTCATTCAGTAAAGTGAGCATGAAATAACTATACAAGTTACGAGGAACAGTTGCAGCTACCAATCCCGGATTGTCTTGAGTTTCCCAATCCGGGATTGGAAGTTTTGGAAGTTCTTTAAGGATCATCTTTGCCTGGCAAGGATGATCCTTTTTAGCTTTTGATAACTGCCGATGACTACTATTGAGAGTCCTTTGGTTAAAATGTACAATCAGATGAATGCGCGGAATTTTGAGCTTTAGTTGGAAAAGACTATTTGTTTTTATATTGATCGTCTTGTTTTCTCTATGGTTAGGATATTTACTTCTCCTTTTGGGTTTGGCGGCGTTCGGACAGGTTTCTGAAACTTCTTCTGGTGTTACTGTAGTAGTAGTAACTGCCATAATGTTACTTTGGCCTTTAATGCTGGCGATGGAGTTTTTTCCTGCTGGGTTTTCTGACTTACTGATTGTTGGTTTAGGAATTATGGGGAATTTGTTATATTGGTGGCTACTGGCAGGATTTTTGGTGTGGTGTTTAAAAAAAATATTTTCCAGGAAAGCGCCTTCGCATGAGCCCCCTTTCCGATGAATTGAGTTTACTTCGACCGCTGATACCTACGTTTTTTTCGATGGCTGAAGCTTATAAACCTCGGTCACATCGTAAATCAGATACCACACCGGTGACTGATATCGATAAGCGAATTGAGGAGTTGATTTCTAAAACAATTTTACAGGCGTATCCGACTGACAAAATCTTGGGGGAGGAATTGAGTGCTCGAGAGAAAATGAGAGATGGCCGCTTGTGGGTGGTGGATCCTATTTGTGGCACGTTTAATTTGGTCAATGGAATTCCCTGGTTTAACACTAATATTGCCTTGTTTGAGAACCAGCGGCCGGTGTTTGCCCTGGTGGTTGACTATGCCCGAAAAACCTACTATTGGAGTACTCGGGTAAAAAGCGCGGTGTATGAAGAAGAGAGATTACTTAAGTCAAAGTTGACAGCAACGATTAAGGGGATTGTCTGTATCGATGTTGGTTACTTGCAAGTAGATCTAAACCAGCTAAGTGATAAAAGGAGAACTTACGCCCAAATGGTGTCTGATATAGTTGCTGCAGGATTTGAGCTAGTAAGTAATTACTCTTCCCTTTCTTTTACCTATGCGGCGCTGGGTAAATATGGCAGCATGGTGCTAACCCAATTAAAGCCGTGGGATCTTGCCGCCGCCTGTTTTTTGATGGAGCAAAATGGCGGAGTGGTGACCGATTGGGGTGGTAAACCGTGGGGTTCGACAACGAGTGATGTGGTCGGCAGTTTGGATAAAGCTAGCCACCAAAAGCTTCTGGGAATAATTCAGGAGGGCGCTGGGTGAGGACTCCCCGAGTTAGACTCGGGGCTTCTTGGATGTATAGTCCGCCACAGTGGGGAATACTCCACGTGGTCCAAAACCCCGTACCGACCAGTCTGACTGGTCTGGTACTGGGGTAAAAGTGTCGGGGATGGCAGATTCGAACTGCCGACCTCACGGTCCCGAACCGTGCGCGCTACCAACTGCGCTAATCCCCGTTCTCCAAAGGAGACTTGTTCTCCAAGGAGGGTCTAGTCTATTTTAGCTTGTTGTCGTTCTCAAGAATAATTTTCCAATCTCTGTGCCGCTGGAAGGAATTGAACCTTCATCGCAGGTTTAGGAAACCTGTGCTCTATCCGTTGAGCTACGGCGGCCCGTTCTACTTTCCCCTCGTAGTCCCCCAGCTGGGAATATCAGACGTTCCTGGCGGACGAAGTGGAGTCCGTTGAACTACGAGGACTGGGTATAATTTTACACTAAAGGAGAATATGAAAGAAATGTCGCTTACCGACTTTTAATACTTTTCTTCGTAGACGGTGGGTGTGGAAGATGGGCTAGATTATGGGGAGGGAGGAGCTGGAGGTGGAGTGGCAGATTTTTCTGATTCTGCTAAACCTTGAATGGCGGCGATGCCTTTGGGAGAAAGCTTCGATTCTCCACTTTGGGATGGGGGCGGATTTGAACCCTCTCCAGTTTTAGGGGATTCTTCGCCCTGATCTTTAATTTCAATTCGGCTAAACATGCCTGTATCTTAACACCGTTCTGGACGATGTCAAACTTTAATTTTAGGCGTTGTTCGGCAGAGCCGGACTGCCGATAATAACTTCATTATTATAAGCAAAGCTTGTAACATCGCTCTGGCTGAAAGCCAGAGTTAGATATTATATAATATTAAAGTGAAATTATTTGAGTCTTTCCTTGACACTGAAAAATTAATTCTTATTTGCTATACAGCAAGCTAAATTACTCTAGTACAAAATGTGTTCGATGTGGGCTAGTATCGCCTTACCACTTAGGTTGATACAAAAGTTAGGGATTGGTCGTAAACAATTGAGGGTGAGTTTGTTTGAGTAAATTTAGCTGGGGCAATGATGCTGCAAAAGTTTCGGCGGCTGTATTACTACCCCCTCTTCTTAGGATTTCGAGATATTGGATAGACGCTTGGTCATCGCCTGCAAGCATAAGGTAACGAGCCGCTTGTAAAACATCTGGATGGGCAATGCCTAAACCATTAAGGGCTTGGCAAATACCCATCATTTGACGGTCAAAACGGTCATATGATTGGCCTAAATCGTATTGGGCTAATTTTTCGGGGGTAACTGGTTTCATGGATTAATTATCCTTGAACCACAAAAACCTGATCAGGAAAACCTATTGACTTCTTTCTTCCTCGGAATAAATGAAAACCTCGCTGTCTTTTTGGTAGGCAAAGATTTCATCGCTGGTAAAGATAAGTTTCTCTTCTTTGACAGCAGCTTCAGCTGAATCAGAGGCGTGGATGAGATTTAGCTGCTGGCTCATGGAAAAGTCGCCGCGGATACTGCCGGCTTCGGCTTCCCTACCCTTGGTGACGCCGGTTAATTTGCGGACAGTGTCGATACAGTCAACGCCTTCCCAGAGCATGGCCACGTTGGGAGCGACTTGCATGAATGATTTTAATCGGGGAAAGAAGGGCTTACCTTGGTGGTGAGCGTACCACTCGTCCAAGATTTGGTCGGTTAAATTCATCATTTTGATGGCGACCAATTTGAGGCCTTTTCTCTCGAAGCGGGAAATGATTTCGCCTACCAAGCCGCGTTGGAGGCCGTCGGGCTTGACGAGGACAACGGAATGTTGGGTGTTCACAGTTAGTTCGTAGGGAGTAGCTCGTAGGCAGTAGGAATTATTTTCTCCCTTGTACCTTTCTTATAAGAACATTAAGCATTTTTAATACTTCCAATAATAACTCATTTGCTTTGGTAGTATCAAGGTGGAAAGTGTGGGGTAAGCGCTTGACTAGTTCTAGTTGCGTTTCTAACTCTGCGGCCGAACCGTTAGCTATTAAAAGAAACTGATGGTAGGCACCTTGGCTTTGGCGACGATAACCTTCAGCGATGTTTGAGGGGATGGAAATAGCCGCTCTTCTCATCTGGATAGATAAGCCGTACGTTTCACTTTTGGGCATTTTCGCTGTCAGTTTATAAATTTCTTCAACTAATTCCATAGATCTTTGCCAGACTTTGAGGTCTTTATAAGAATTTATGCTCATACTACTGCCTACGTTCTACGAACTACTGCCTAGACTGACGAGTTTCCGAAACCTCCCCTCCTCCTTATACGGGCCGATGAGGGCGAGGTTTAAGCGTGAAGGGACGAAAATTTGCCTGGCTAAGCGGCGAATACCTGCCGGTTGAACTTGATCGAGGTGGCGCAGAATGTCGTCCGGGGTCTCGATTTTATCTTCGAGAACGAGTTTTCTGGCATAGGTAATGGCAACCGCATGGCTGTCTTCCCAGTCAAGGGTGAGTTTACCAGTGAGGTATTGTTTGGCGCGGTTGACTTCTTTTTTGGTTAGATCTTTACCGGAAATGCTAGCAAACTGTTCCAGAGTAACTTTGATGGCGTCATCGATACGCTTGGGATCGACGCCTTCAAAGGCATAGAGCGAGCCGGTGTCCTGGTAGAAACTTGAGGAGGCATAGGCATAATAGGCTAAACCCCGCTTTTCGCGGATTTCATTAAAAAGCCGGGCGCTAGAATTGCCGCCCAGAACCGTAGCTAACACAGTTTGGACATAGCGCAATTTGTCTTGGCGGGTTAATCCCGGGACTCCCAGGTAAAAATGGGCTTGCTCGGTAGGGCGGTGGATGAGTTTGACTCGAGTTTGGGTTTGGGGTGGGATACCAAAACGGCGCTGGCCTTGACCTGACCGGGGTTGACCTTTACTAAAATACTTGGTAACTCGTTGAACCAGATTTGGATGGCTGACTACTTGACTAGAGCCCGCAACAACCAGGACGACGTTGCCTAAGTTGTACCAAGCATTGAGAAAGTCGGTGAGGTGAGAACTTTTTAAGCTGTTAACCGTGGTTTTGAAACCGATGATTTCACTACCTAAAGTAGTCTTACCATAAACTACAGTATCATAAACATCGGCGATTTTTCTTTGGGGTTCGTCTTCATACATGTTGATTTCCTCGACAATGACGCCTTTTTCTCGCTCTATATCTTCTGGCCTCAATTGGGGAACCAAGAGCATGTCGGAGATAACGTCCAGAGCCAGTTCGAGGTGACTAGCAGCCACTTTGACGTAATAGCCGGTGTAGTCTTTGCCGGTGAAGGCGTTGTAGCTGCCACCGACGCTGTCGATAGCGCTCGATAAAGCCATAGCGCTCGGGTAATTGACAGTACCTTTAAACACCATATGCTCGAGAAAGTGGGCAATGCCCGCCTCTTTGGCGGGTTCGAAGCGGCTGCCGACGCCGACCATAGCCAAAACGGTGAGGCTATCCAAGCCGGGCATGGGGACGGTGAGGAGGCGGAGGCCGGAATCGAGCCGGGTCAAACGATAGTTTGAATGCATAGGCTGATTGTACAGCAGTTAACCGCCTGGGACAATTTTTTGCTTTATCTGGTATAATCGAAAGATTATCGGAAGTTCGAGCCGAACGACGTAAAATGCAATACTAAGTAATAATTAGTTAAGGGTATATGTCAGTACAGGTAATTTTTACTCGAGCCGAGGGAGAACCAACTGTGATTGAGGTGTCTTCAGAAATAGCGGCTGAAGTTCTTGCTAGGTTGGCTATAACCGCAGGTAATAACTACGGATATCTCCTGGTAAAGCAGGTCAGCGGTGGGAGCTTGACCGAGAAGGATCAGGCAGAATTGGATTTTTGGCAGAAGCTGAGCGAGGAAGCTTGGAAAGCAGTGACTGCCTTGCATGGGGGTGAGTAGCCAAAGCAAAAGTTTGACAAGGCATAGGTCATTCGGTTCCTATCTTAAGTACGTCTTAAGTGGCTAAGGATTTGGTCGGCTTCGTTTGGAGACAGGCGGATGGCTCGTTCCGGCCAGTTTTTAATTAACATTGACCAGTAAAACCAACCGTTTCCCTCTGGTGAGCGGGAATGGGGACCCTGGTAGGCCACGAGGATCAGGTAAGTGAGCCATTGTGGGGTATCTCCCGTTGGCTCCATTTCGTTCCTGGCAGCGGCGATGATGGCTTCTAATTCTTGATTCATGGCTCTAACTTACGGATTCTACCACGTTTGACACACCGAATCTGCTAAGATGATAGAGTGAGTAGATGGGAAAAATTATTGCTTCAGTTGACGGTGTTTTTGATCCCTACAAATCTCTCCTATCATTGGATTAGTAAAGAGGCTTATGTGCGGGGGTTACTGGTTGATTACTTAATTCCCAAATTGTACCTATCCGATATTCCGGTGTTAATGTTGTTACTGCTGTGGCTAGTTTCGAGGACTAAGAAATTGGTGGCTGGGTGGAAAAGACAGTTTACTGTAACGGAACATATTTTTTCGACGGTTAAATTGTGGCTAATACAGTACGGCTGGCTATTAATAATTGCAGTAATTTTATTGTGGCGAAGTGTTGACAGTGAGCGACCGATGGCGGCGATTTGGTTGTGGCTAAAACTGGTTCAATGGGGTCTGTTTTTTTGGTGGTTAAAGTCTCACCTATTGCGGTTAACAGGAAAAGTAGCGGCGCTAGTGGTTACGCCGCTAACTGTTAGTCTTTTTTTTCAGTCAGTTGTCGCCATGGTCCAATTTGTCAGTCAACGGTCGGTCGGCGGGTACTGGTTATTGGGCGAAACGAGGCTTGATTTTTCCAGTTTTGTGGCCAAAAGTGAGTGGTTGGGTAACCTTAGAATTATTCCCTATGGGACAACGCCGCATCCTAATGTTTTGGGGGGTTTTCTGACGGTGGGGATGATGATGCTTTGGTTGACTACCGGATTACATAGGAAAAATAGACCCTATCAAAAAATGTCAATTGTTGTCAGTTGTTTCTTATCTCTTGTAGCTTTGTTTATTACCCAGGCTGTCTCTGCCTGGATGGCGTTGGTTTTGGGAGTTTTTCTTATCGGTTATTTTTCAACCTCTAGCAAACAGGTTGGTAAAGTGCTAAGAAAAAAATGGCTTTTGTTGACGGTAAGTGTCGGGATGGTGATGGTTTGGGCGCTGACAAAGCTGCCCTCGTCTTCGGTTGAGCGACGAGTGGAACTGGTTAAAATTGCCGGCCGAATGTTTTTGGCTAACCCCGCTTTCGGCATTGGCTTAAATCAATTTAGTGGCCAGTTGGAAAAATTCGGAACGGTGGCGGCGGTGACGCGATTCGTGCAGCCGGTGCATAATATTTATTTACTGTGGATAGTGGAAACGGGGTTAGTCGGACTAATTAGTGTTGGTATTTTGTTTTACTTTTTGTGGCAGCAAACTACGCACTACGCACTACGCACTACGCACTTAAAATTTATGATTCCATTGTTAATGCTTTCTGTAATTGGACTCGTCGACCACTATCCCCTCACCTTGCAACAAGGGCAGTTATTATTGATTTTAGGGTTGTGGCTGGCAACGGCTAAACAACGTGCTACTATCTAGTCACTAGTCAGAAACGACATGAATAAGCATAAATTCATCACGGTGATTGGGCCGATCGGAGCAGGCAAAACCACGGCCAGCCAAATGATTGCCGAGAAGTTGAAAATCCCTCTGGTGGATGCGGATTTGTTTGAGCAAAATCCGTTTTTACCCAACTATATTACCGACAATAGCCGCTGGTCGTTTGCCACCGAGCTGTTTTTTACCCTACGACGGATTAAAAAATTGGCGGTGTTACCAAAACTAATGACTCAATCAAGTGTGGTGGTGGATTCGGGACTCATCATGAGCCATCACGTCTATACCAAAAATCATCTGGTACAAGGGACAATGACCGCGGCGGAGTGGGACTTTTTTAGCGAAATTGTGGCGGATTATGAGAAAGCGCTCCCCCACCCTGATATTATCGTCAATCTCCTGGCTGATCCCAAGACGCAATTAAAGCGTATAAAAGACCGGGGCCGATCGTTTGAAGCTGGCTATACTCTGGAGTACCTGAAGCAGATTACCGACCGAATTGACGAGTACGTACGGTCGTTAGATGATATTAAAGATATTACTCTGATAAATTTTGACACTGATAAGTCGAATGAGTTGTACGGGAATGGGCAGAAGAAGTTTTTGCAGCTGATTCGGCAGGCGTTACGTGATTAGTTTTCCCAATGTGTCTAGAGGTTGTCATTCCGGGAGTGGAGTAGATCCTTTTTCTTCTGGTTGATCTCTGTAGATCCAAGCCTCAACAAAGTCCGAATACCTTTCGTCATCTGTAGAGTAGATAAGGGTAATGCCAACAAGGTCAACAGATATCTCAAATTCACCGCTGCCGGCATCTACAACGTCACCTGGTTTAGCAGTTTCCTCCCCCAATTCCAGACCATATTGGACTGCTAATTGCGCAAACGCTTCAGCTTCGTCTTGATTAATTGCCCAAATTTCTGATTTTTGAGTGGGTCGTTCTGTCATAATATTCCCCATTTTTTTAACTGTCTTTTGGGGCTTCCTCAGGATCTATGGCCTGCCAATTAGTATGAATTCCGAATGGGGTTTGTTCCTGTTGCCAGAAAATCGGTTTACCTTCGTCCATGAGAGTTTCAATAGCCTCGAGTGGCAACCCTCGGTCCTGAAGCGAGGCTACAGCACCACCGTTTAAACTCGAGAGTTCAACCGTCGTTCCACCTAATGAAGCTGTCGGTGGTTGACTAAATTCGTGGAGTAACTGTAAGGCAATACCCTCATTTGTGTTCAGGTACTGTTGAGCTAGTCGATACTGTCTGGCTTCGTCCAAGCTAACAGCTATTTTTGTTCCATCTGGGAGCTCGATGTTGATATTCCCATTGTTAACAGCCGCTCTCGAGGAAAGTTCTTCAACACTGGCTGCGCGAAGGGGCGACAATATCCCCTGACGAGCTTCGACCAGGATTTCCCTTTCGCTTTGTTCAACACGAAAACGCATATCCTATATTATAGCATCCAATTACATTTTCTCTGGAGCTTCGATGCCAAGGAGATTAAGTCCATTCTTAAGTATCTGACTGGTGGTGGCGGTGAGGGCAAGGCGAAATTGCTTAGACTCGGGTGAATCCGCCTGGAGAATGGAGTGTTTGTTGTAAAAAGTATTGAAGCGGCCGGCGAGCTCGTAGAGAAAGCTGCAGACAAGATGGGGGGCGTAATTCTCCCCTGCCTTGATGACTACCTCTTGGAATCGGTAAAGCCAACGAAGGATGGCGAGCTCTTCGGAATTAAGGTCGTAGGCAGTAGGCAGTAGGTCGTAGGCAGTAGTTTTTGCTTTGGATAAAACAGATCTAGCTCGAGCAAAAGTGTACTGGAGATAGGGGCCGGAGTTACCCTGGAAATTGATTGATTCCTTAAGATTAAAGATGACGTCTGTGCCGATGTTACTCTTTAAAAGCGCGTATTTGATGGCTCCCTGTCCAACTACTTCGCTAATAGTTTCTTTCTCTTTAGCCGATAGGTCCGCCTGGGTTTTATCTAAAATTGCCTTTATTGCCTGTTTGGCTTCGTCTAAGAGCCATTCGCCGGTCAAGACCTGGCCGGTTCGAGATGACATTTTTCCCTCTGGCAAGCGGACCATGCCGTGGCCGAGGTGGAGGGTTTTTTTTGCCAATGAGGGATCGATTAGGCTTAAAGCCTTTAAGACCACCTTAAAGTACTCATTGATTTCGTTACCAGTCACAATCAGCGATTGGTTGTATGAGAAGTCCTCAAATTTGGTAGGCGCCAAACCTAAGTCTTTGGCTTCGTAAGTAGGTAAACCCTGGGAGTTAATGAAGACCCGGTCGTGGAGGCCAAACTTTTTGCCAGGGAAAATGACGGCTCCTTGGCTTTTTTCGAAAATACCATTTTTGAGATTGGCTTTGATAAACTGTAGACCTTTATCTCCTGCCTCGCGTTCGAAGTAGTAATAATCAAATTTAGTGCCTAAGCGTTTATAGATGGTTTCAAAGTACTCGAGGCTCCACTTTCTACCAGTTTGATAGAGAGTTTCGATTTGAGGGTTTTTCTCGTACACCTGGCGGTTGAGGTCGTTAATTGCCTGTTTGGCCTTGGGGTCTTTCTCGTAACTGTTGGCTCCCAAGGCATAGGCTTGACCAAGGTAGTTAATCCGTTCTGCCAACGGTTTTTTGGTCAAGGTTTTTAGTAAGGTCCAACCTTGGCCAAGGTTGGACCTTTTCAGATCAAAATGTAAGATTCCCCAGAGAGATTTGGCCACATGCAGACCAACGTCGCCTTGATAGCAGGCGCGTTTGACTGTCGCGCCGTTGGCTTCAAGAAGCCTGGCTATTGATTCGCCGACAATGTTAGAGTAGAGGTGGCCAATGTGGAATTCTTTGAAGGGATTAGGATCTGTGAACTCGACCATGATTTTTTGCTTCTTGAGGCGGTCTGATTTGCCGAAGGACTTACTATGAGTTATCACTTCATTAAGTTGAGTGATAAACCAGTTGGTTTTGATTGATATATTAATGAAACCAGGACCGGCTACGGAGACAGGCAGTAGGCAGTAGGTCTTAGGTAGTAGTTGGTTGAGCTTTTTCGCGATAGCTTCGGCGAGTTGGCGGGGATTCTTGTAATCCTTCTTGGATTCTTCCTGAAGGTGCGGAAAAGTAACCAGGGCCACGTTAGTCGCATAGTCGCCTTGGGACTCGATTTCAGGATGATCCAAGGTAAATTCTACCTCGGGTAGTTTTAAAACTAAAAGGCTGGCTTTGAGTTGGTTCTTGAGCTCTTCTTGAAGCATGTTAGCTGATAGTTTATCAAGGTTCATTGATTATTTAAACGGTAGATTTAAACACATAGTACCTAAACATCTTAGATTGGAAACTCTGGAACTTTGACCTGGGTTAAATCCCAACCAAAAATGTGCTCAATTATTGAGTGGTTGTTGAGGTGTATTTTCGAAATCTGGTCTGGTGTCATGGGCTGGGCACCTATCGCTGTCAAACTATTCATGATATCAAGTTCCTCATTGTCTTTAGGGAAAAAACAGATGGTGCAACCTGGGTATTGGGCTTGAGCCTTCTGAACGCAAAAGACAACGCCATGGGTAGGAGTAAATGCATGCTGTACCTTTTTGGCAATAATTAGATCTTTTATGGCAACATTATTCTCATCTAAAAATATCAATTCCGCGTATCCGATACCTTTTTTATTTGGATCATAAAAAAATACAGCCAGCCCACTTGCTAACTTGTTGATCATGTCTGTGACTTTCTGGGGTTCAATACCATTCTCCTTACCTTCTTCTATTATTACGGCTTGCACTTCCAGTGCCGTGATAAGGATTCTGCTATCGACTGACCCAACTTCTACTTCTTTTGGTTTCATACTGTGAATTATGACTCCCAACAAAAAAGCCGTCTATGTTCGCTTAAGAGGCCTTTAAACCTTTCAAACGCACACAGACGGCTTTTAACCGTGGTACCACTGTGTTTTCCCCTTACCTTTCGGTTCGGGGCTTGGTAACTTTCTCCACTTAAGGAAGATTGACTTCCTCTAGGCGACAAAAGTTGGTCGCTATGACGGGCGAACCCGGCCGCTATTTGGGCGGCGCGTTCCCGACAGACTGTCGAGATTAGCCAGATCGCGACTCTGGTTGACGCTTAATTAAGTTGTCAATAGAATGAGTATACTCTGGTTGTCAAGTAGCTTAAGGCAGGGCGGTTTTCAGACGTTCCCACAAACTGGGAGGGTTGACAGGCGGAACTTCTTCAAAAACAGGTCTTGACTGAGTAAAGGCGCCTTGGATTTGATCTTTGAACATTTCGTAGACTTCCTGATTAATCCGTTCTAACTCCTGTTGGTAGCGGTCCGGATCTGACTGTTTGAGGTATTCGATTTCCTGGAGTCGACGGATTTTTTCGGCTCGAATGCGTTGCTCTAGCCCTTCTTGACTCTCTAAGATTTGCTGTTTTTGCTCCCTGATTAACTGTTCATTTTCCTCGATAAATTCTTGTTTGTCTTCTCTAATATCCTGTCGAAACTCATCCATCAACTCTTGCTTTTCTTCTCGCAAATCCTTAACTTCTTCTTTTAATTCCTGACGCAGTTGCCCTGATATGGTCGACCGTTTCCAAAGCAGGCGTTTTCTGGCTTCAAATTGGAAACGGTGTTCTTCAAGACGATCGAGGATATCCTGGCGGATTTCTCCCAAGTGCAGTGAACGTTCTTCGATACTAGCTATGATTTTTTCGTGACGCTCTTGAAGCTTTTGGATAAGCTCGGCTTTTTGAGGATGGGTATCAGGGAGAGATTGTAATTTTTCCATTTGGGCAGCCAACCGGGCGGCGAATTTCTCTTCTAATCTCACTCTGGCGGCGTCGCTTCTGGCAAAGGCTAACTCTACCCGTTGGCGAACCTGCAGGAACCAATCGCCGAAGGTGCCGGGTTGAGGTACATCCTCTGGGTCAACGGTTTCTACCAGCGGTGTTGGCGTCGGGGTGGCTGTAGTTTCTTGAGCCAAGACTGTAAGCGGAAGAATTAAGATAAGGGAAAAACTAAAAAGAAGCGTTTTGATTAGTTTCATATCGGCTAAGTTTGCCAAAATGACCGGAGATTGTCAAGCGCGATAAGTGATAAGGAACAAGTCGCAGGTTACAAGAAACAAGCTACAGACCTTAGTCTAGTTCCACTATTTTCTATGGATTGTCTGGCCGTCGGTAATGAGTTCAATCTCGCCAGCTTGGTCGGTGCGAAGAACCTCTGATCCAACTGTCTCTAAACGTATCAAAGTATCGCTAGCGGGATGACCATAACGATTGTTGCGACCGGCAGAGATGAGAGCGATTTCTGGCTTGACTACCCTAAGAAAATCCAAAGAAGAAGAGCTTTTTGAGCCGTGGTGAGCCACTTTTAAAATATCAATGTCGGTTAGCAGATTACTGTCGATGAGTGCTTGTTCTTCTCTGGTACCGATGTCGCCGGTTAGTAAGAGGTCGGTGTCAACAAAACTAAGCTTAAGAACGAGGGAAAGTTCGTTGGGGTCGTTTGGATAGGCCCCTAGGACCTGGGGTTGATCTGGTTTGTTAGAGTTATCTAATTTTTCTGCCACTGACTGAGTTTCTTTTTCCCAGACCCGCTTATCCCCCATTCTTGCTGACGGCCACAAAACTTGAAAGCTTAATTGGCCTACTTTTATTTGGTCGCCGCTAATGGGGGCGTAAACGGGAATGCTAGCGGCAATAACCGCTGCCTGTAGCTGGTTGAAAAAATTGGCAGACGAGCTGACATTGTTAGCCAGAAGCTGTTTGACTTGATAATGATCGATGACGTCAATAAAGCCTTCAACGTGGTCGGCTTGGGGGTGGGTCATGACCGTTAACTCTAGAGTTCGATCCCAAAACGGCAGATTGTCTGACAAACAGTCAATGACTTTATTACCCGGCCCGGCGTCAACAAGAACTTGGGTGAAACCGCGGGTGATGAGCGTGGCGTCGCCCTGGCCGACGTCGCAGGCAATAATATGGAGTTTGCTGTCCGGCCAGTGAACCAGGATTCCGACCAAGGACAGAATAATTAAGCCTATTCCCCATTTAAACCAGTGACTCGGTTTCATGTCTTTATCGATTATTTTTTTCGACTGGTTAACCAAATTACGTCGAGGAGTAGAAAGTAATAGCCGGCGGCGAAGAGCCAGCTCAAACCGGAGATTTTGATCAGCGCGAAAGGAGTTTGGCTCCAAAGGTTAATGACTTGAACGAAGAGTTCGAGGAGAGGCCAAGTGAGGAGGGCGACAAGTTTCGCCAAAGGCAACCAGATTAAGCCGGCGGCAGCGAGGACGGCGCCGAGGAACATGAGGGGAGGAATTAGCCATAACACCATGGCGTTGACGAGAGGTGAGATGAGGCTGATAGATTCAAACTGTATCAAAGTAATAGGAATGATGGCAAAGGTGGCAGCCAGGGTGGTAGATAGGTCAGTGGAGATTTGAGTTTTGATGCCCATCGCCCAGGCTACTACCCTTGACGGAGCTGATTGCATACTAGACCGGGTTTTAATTTTGAGCCAACGGTCGAGTAATCGGCTTAGTTGGGGTTCAAACCAGATAATGCCGGCGGTGGCAGCAACTGACAACTGGAAAGAAACGTTGGTAAGAAGGCTCGGGTTGACTAAGGCCATCACGGAAGCGGAAAGAAATAGAGCCCAACCAGCCAGGTACTGGCGGCCAAAAGCTTGAGCTAAAAAGCTGACTGAACCCATGATGGCGGCGCGGACAACGGGTTCACTCATGCCAGCCATCACGGTATAAATAAGAATAGCTAGAATTGATAATACGGTAGCTAAGCGACGACGTACAAATTGAGTGAAGAGGCTAATGACGGCTTTGGCAACAACGGTGACGTTAAAACCGGAGGCAGCAATAATGTGGAGGGTGCCGGTGGTAATAAGTTGGTCATAAAAATCCTGCGGGAATTTCTCCTTTGTCCCCAAGATTATTCCCGCAAGCAAACTGGCATGTGGTTCTGGCAACGTTGCTTTGATAATGCCAGTTAAATGTTTGCTAAAAAGATAAATCTTTTTCACCCAAAACCAGCGTGAAAATGGACCGGGAGATTGACTCGATGGAATCAATTTTATTTGCGGATTTATCAACCAAAATTGCCTATTTTTTTCCTCTGTCACTCTCATCTCAAGTCTGCCAGATACTTGATATAACTCGCCTATTTTTGGATCCAAGTCGTTTGCTAACCTAAAGAGTATGTGGTTTATTTCTATGATACTATTTGTTTTCTTTTGATATATTTCTGGCGTTATTCTTAAGTTGAAGCTGACTGGGTCGTTTTTAGAGATTTTCTCACTTATTTTAATACGCATATTTTGCGTATAAATTACGTAACGAATATTCACTAGAGTAAATAAACAGATAACGATAATTATTGCTGATTTGCTCATTTGAAAGAAGTACGAAGAGCTAATTGACGGTTATTTGATCTTTGATGCGTTCAAAAACATTGTTGGGAATTTTGGCTTTGGATTTTAATTCGTCAATAGTGGCGAACGGCCGATTGTCTACTATGGCTTGGGCCCGAACTGCTCCGATCCCCCACAGGGAATCCAACTGTTCGAGCGAGGCAGTATTGATATTTATTAGGCCACTGGCGTTATTATTAATAAGAGGGTCGGTAGTGACACCGGCGATTCCCCCGCTTACCTCTTGAGGAGAAAATTGGACATTTGTCGATTTACCTAAGTCTTCACCTGCCGAAGGGATGTAAATTTTACTGCCATCGTTTATTTTAGCAGCCAGATTAAGAAAACGGGAAACCCAAGCTCTATCCGCCGAGGCGGATAAACCGCCGGCAGCCACTAAAATATCGTTGAGACGAGCGGACGGCGGCAGACGGTAGACTCCTGGTTTCTCTACTGCTCCGGAAACATCAACAACAATCTCGGCTGAACTTTCTGATGGCGCGTCTTTAGAAATGATTTCCACCTGGCTGTCTTTTTTGGCGGAAATAACGGCTTGGCTAATGCCGATAACTAGTAAAATGCCACCGATAAGACCAAGAAGGATAATGAATTTATATTGCTGCAGCCAGATAGGAGCTGTCATTTGACTTGACAGTAGCGGATTTGTTAGTGGCTGTCAAATTTAAGCTAGCTTGCCGGCAAAGCTAAGCTTCTGAACCAGCTGGGATAAGCTTAGGTAGAAGGTCTGACCATCCTTGGGTCAGAAGGTTGACAACGATCGCATCCCCCCATTGCGCAACGCCAACGCCGGCTTCTTGATTGAGAGGGTCGAGTAGTTCAGGCCGATGACTGGCTGAAGCTAACCAAGCAGCGATAACTTCGGCGATGTTGTTTTCGTCCGTCATGTCTAATCTACCTGGATCTTGGTCAGACCGGGTAAAAATGCATTCGCCCTTTTGATATTGCCCAAAAATACCCAGAATCTTTTCTTCAGGAGGAATTCTAGTTAAAGCTTGGGTTCCATCATTGAGTTGGTGGCCGAGGGGTTGAAGGCCGCTTACCATTTCCAGGGATCTTAAAGAGGCTTCGATGATTAGAAGAGGGTTGAGTTGAAAAGGAGATAAGCCATGCTCTTGTCGTTGATGGTTTATCTTGATAAGGAAAGCGGCTCCCAAAGTATAAAGAGGATTATCGCTATTCTCTTTAATACTTGACTGGAATCTTTCCGGAATTAAGCCGGTAAGATTTGACATATTAGAAGAAGGTCTTTAAAGCTCTGTGCTCGGAGTGGCTAAAAGGACAATTTGGCAGACTAAAGAGTCCAGTTCTGATTTAATTCTAGGTTCACAAGGCGCGTCTTCTTGAACGAGACATCTATTACCTTTACCAACATAGGGACAAATAAATGCTTGAGCAGCATCTTCTAAAAGTTCGGTTGCGGAGGGGCCGGTTTCCGGTTGGCTAGGACTGCTGGGAAACATGAGTTTATTATACACTTTCTTGGAACTTTTAATTATCAAGTTGATGCTTAACTTCGTTTAGTTGACAACAAAATTGATAATTCCCTGGCGTTGGTCGCGGGCGGAGATAAAAATTTCTTTGTTTATTTGTTTGCCTTTGAGCCATTTTTTTACCTTTTGATCGATTTTAGCCGTGTCAATGATGAAGTCCTTCTCCCCCGCTCTCTCGACATCAACCGTCAGCGAAGCGCGGGTTTTGCCGTTGATTTGGACTACCACCGTGACTTTCTTACTAACCAAAAATTTTGCATCTGGTACTGGATAGGGTTCAAGATGAACGGATTTGAAGCCAGGCTCTTGGTTGAAGCGTTGCCATAATTCTTCGGCCAGATGCGGAGTGAGGGGAGCGATTAATTTGACTAGTGTTTGAGCATCTTCTTTTGACACTATACCTTCTTTGAACGTCTGACGTTCTTTCCAGGCATTGGTAAATTCCATAAAAGCGGCGATGGCAGTGTTGTAGCGGAAATGGCCAAGATCAATAGCCATGCGGTTAATGGTTTGGTGCAGTTTAATTTTTAAGGCAGGAGTAGTGGTGGCACCGATTCTTTTAGGATCTTGGAAAAGATTCCAGATCCGTTTGACAAAGCGGGACATGCCGGCAATGCCGGTGTCGCGAAAGTCGCCGCCTTGACTGTAAGATCCCAAAAACATCAAATATAATCGCAAGGTATCAGCGCCGTGCCGGTCGATGTAGTCGTCGGGAATGACCACGTTGCCTCTAGATTTACTCATCTTGGCGCCGTCTTTGATAATAAGGCCGTGGCTAAAGAGAAAAGGAAAGGGTTCGTCGTCCAACTTTTTGTCAAGGTATCCCCAATCCTGGAGGGCCATCCAGACAAAACGGCTGTAGAGGAGGTGGAGAACGGCGTGCTCGGCACCGCCGATATAGGCGGTGACTGGAAGCCAACGACTGGTTAACTCACGATCAAAGGGCGTTGGTCCACTTTTCCAATCCTTGGTTTTGAGGTTGGGATAAGCTAAAAAGTACCACGAACTATCTAAAAAGGTATCAGAAACGTCGGTTTCTCGCCTCGCCGGTTGACCACACTCTGGACAAGCCACCCTTTTCCATGATTCTGGTGCCTTTTCCAAAGGAGATTTGCCTTCGCCGATAGGTTGATAATCTTTGACAAAAGGTAATTTGACCGGCAATTGCGCCTCTGGGACTGGATACCACCCGTAGTGGTTCCAATCTAAAGCGTCACCCTGAACTTGTTTCAGGGTCTTTTTAGATTCTGAACCGAGTTCAGAATGACTTGATTTTGTAAACCACGACCTACCGTTCTTGACGCAATGCTGGCAATAAATCATAGGAATGGGCGGGCCCCAGTAGCGCTGACGACTGATTAACCAATCGCGGAGGTGATAGTTGTAAACCCGCTTTCCCCAACCTTTTTCCTCAAAAAAATCCATTGTTTTTTGCATGGCCTCGACAAATTCCATGCCATTTAAAAAACCTGAGTTGATCATCTTGCCAGGCATTCCAGAAACAATTACTTTCTCTACTGAATCAATCGGAGAACTGTCGCCATTGGGGTCAACTACAACTCTAGGGATTTCGATTCCATATTTCAAAGCAAATTCAAAATCTCTGGTGTCATGCCCTGGACAACCCTGGACTGCTCCTGTACCAACATCCATCAAAACAAAGTCTGAAACCCAAATTGGCATTTTTTTACCCGTAACGTGGTTTTTGGCATATACTCCTGTAAACACTCCTGATTTCTCTCGTTCTGCTTCTTTTCTTTGTTGTTCTGTCTTAACCAGGGAGTTCTTAAGGTAACCATCAACAGCGTCCCGATAATTTGAGGGAATTTTGGCATTTTTTAGAAAGGGGTGCTCTGGGGCGATAACGATAAAGGTTGCTCCCCAGTTGACAGGGGTTGTGGTAAAGCAAGTCAGTGTTTGATCGCTGTCAATAATTTCGTAGGTAATATTGATGCCTTCCTTCTTGCCTATCCATTGGCGTTGGGCGATTTTGATT
>MHDE01000001.1:18673-21471 GCA_001803465.1 Microgenomates group bacterium RIFCSPHIGHO2_01_FULL_45_11
GCGTACTTGCTAATGCCGAAAAACCATTGCTTCATTTCGCGACGGACAACAGGAGTCTTACAGCGCTCACAGACTCCGCCTTCCACCTGTTCATCGGCCAGAACGGTTTTGCAGGAGGGACACCAGTTGACGCGGGCGGTGCCGCGATAGGCCAAGCCGCGCTTGAACATTTGAATAAAAAGCCACTGCGTCCAACGGTAGTAGGCTGGATCGTAGGTTTCTAAGCGAGATTCCCAGGCGTAACCGGCGCCGATACGCGAGAGTTGGTCGTAAAAACGTTTCTCACTGACTTTGGCCTGGTCAACCGGGTGCTCTTTGATTTTGATGGCGTAGTTTTCCGAGTGGATGCCAAAGCCATCCAGGCCGATGGGCTCAAAGACATCGAGGCCTTGCATACGTTGGAAGCGGCCGTGGACGTCGGCGCCGGTAAAGGCGTACATGTTGCCGACGTGGAGGCCTTCGGCCGAAGGATACGGAAACATCATCAGGTTGTAGAAAGGTTTTTTAGCCTGGTTAAGATCTGGCTCGTAAATTTTATACTTGAGCCATTTATCTGCCCACTTGGCTTCGATAGCTTTATGGTCGTAAATCATGGCTATATTTTATAGCCTGGAGGCAGACTAAACAACAGGAGTCTTTAAAAAACTCGGTCTATAAAAGAAGCGATGATAGGCAAGAAAAGGCGACTGTGGGAATTGATTACGTCCAGCCTGGTCCCTGACGGTCTTCGGGTTTACTGTCGTCAACGCCTGGGGTTTGCGCGTCTGGCGGATATTGAGGTGGTAGTTTGGGCGTTGGTTCAGGCGTTGGTTCAGGCGTTGGGGCTGGGGCGTTGGAAAATCGGACTCTGATCCTTTAGTATTACCGTTACTCATAGCTGCTCACCTCCTACCTAAACACGGTCACGCTAGGGATAGTTTGTGCCCTTTTTCCATAATAATCAAGACGTCACCAAACATTAGTCTTGATTGATGATGGCTCCATTGCGGAAGTGATACCAGGCACGCCTATCTGGAAAAATATCGAACAATCCCAGATTAGACAAGGCAAAAATCGAGCGTGGTATTACCAAGATAAAAATTCCTCGGGCTAACGCCCGGGGTATTTATATCTACGCCAAGTCTGACTTGGCCGATGTTACTGACGTAATGTACCGCCATGTTTGCGCTACGCGCGGTAATTGATATCGCTTCACCCCTTCGACTCTGCTCAGGGTTTTCGCTTTCTTGGTATAGGGTAGGAAAAAATGATCACCGCGTTTAGGGGAAGATGTCAGATCAATAGAGGTGAATTTTCCCCTCTTTGGTAACCAGGGAGCGGGCGGTTTCGGGGGTAATACTTTTGCTGGCAATACCATAGTTGCACATATTCTGGCCACAAAGGGTGCCGCTATAGTAGAGCCGACGGCCTTCGGCGTCCAGAAAAACGCCTTTGCCCCGGGGACTTTCCAAGTAGGCATAGAGTTGATAGCGATCGCCGGTGGAAGTAGCCCAGTAATAATAAGTGTACTGGGTAGCGATCGGGTCCTCCGGTACTTTGTCCATAAGCGTTTTTCGGGCTTGGTCGCGCCACGGTTTACCCCAGATACAAAGAGAGTTACCGTCAGGATAACAACCATAAATATAGCCGTTGTCTCTGCCTTTGGGGTAGCGGTTGAAAGCCTGGTGATAGACTTCGAGAACTTGGGAAATTTCTTTGAGGTCTTTTTGGCGCCTTTGATCGCGGTAGTAAGAAAGCAGGGTACTGCCGACGCGGGTGGCCAAAAACAGGCTGCTAATCAGAGCAAGAGTGAGGAGGAATTGGATGAAGGTGTAGCCCTTATTCATCAGTATAAAGAAAATTGTCTGGCTCCTTAGGGAGCGACTTCTTCCCAGGTGTAGTAGGGTTTTTTAAAGCGGTCGGGGGTGTTTATGATCAGGTCGGGGCGGTAACGGAAGATTTCGGCGGGATAGGTGGTGTTGGCAAAGCCGGTAAGATCGCGGCCTAAATTAACTCCGTTCCAGCCGACGAAGACGCCTTCGCCAACAAATTGATTGGGGGAAGAAGCGATGATGATGGAACTGTCGGTAATAAAGATGCCTTCGACGTCGGAGGGAGCAGTGTTGGGGTTACCGGGAGCGTTGGAACCAACGTTAGCGTTAAAAGTAATATCACCGTTGACTATAAAAGCCAAGAAGCCGCCGGGGTCGACGTTTATTCCCTGTAATAATTGAAAGTCGAAGGTGAGTTTACCATCGACAAAAATGACGATTGACTGGCTGGAACTGATATTCCAATTATTATTGGGGCCAATGTTGAGATCGCCACTCTGGAAGTAGGCATACTTACCGTCGGCAGGTGGGCCACTAGGTGGGTTTGCATTACCGTCTGGAGCGATATCATCAGAGGCGTTGGGAGGCATTTCAAAGAGGCGGTAGAAGTAGGCATAATCTTCCTTGGCGGTGGTGTCATAGAGGCTAAGAGCATTGTAATCCGTGCCTTCGCTCAAACTGCCGCCACCGGTACCGGCGCTGACGGTGCCAGCGTAATGGACGATGACGCCTGATGAATCGGCGTTGTTGGCTGCATCAAACAGGGTAATGAATTCTTCGCAGGTGGCGCTAGCGACACAAGTGTCTGGGATATTGGAAGTAATGTTGCCGTTGTTGGCGCCGACGTCGCCGCCAATGGTTTGCCACCAGGCGGAACGGGATTGAGTGACAAAAAAGTTGACGCCGGTGAGGTTGCCGGTGACGGGGTTGATGGTGTTGGAGGTACAGTTGCTTAGTTGCCAACCGGGGCTGGCAAGTAAGGCAGTG
>MHDE01000001.1:21508-22980 GCA_001803465.1 Microgenomates group bacterium RIFCSPHIGHO2_01_FULL_45_11
TATAGGCGCCCGAAGCGTCGATAATACCACCGCTGCCGTGGGCCGGAACTAAGCGGACATTGTCGGTGCCGGTGGCTCCTGTCCAGGCTGGCCCTACACCGTCTGGGTCAGTACAGCGACCGGTGGCTAAGTTGTAGACGGCATCATTGTCGGTATCGACATAGACGTTGCCGGAGATGGTGTAGTTGGTGGTGGAGCCGGTGCAAGTATCGGAAGCGATAGTGACGGGTGGGCCGGAAACCGGTGTTCCGACTAAGTTGAAAGTTGAGGCGCCTGTCAAGGAAGCGGTGGTAGAACCGGATAGGCCGTTGGCAATAACCGTGCCGTTCTGGTCCACTTGGGCAGAAGCGACGCCGACGGCGTCCCAGGTGACGGTGGAAGAGCACGATGTAGCCGGCCAGCCATAGGAACAGTCGGTGCAGGTAATATTACCGGTAGGGCCAACGACGGAAAAGGCGGCATTGTCTGTCGGGGACTCGCTGGGTTCGCGGCAGGAAACTTGGAGAGAGCAACTAAACCAGTTGGGGCCTATGGTTTCATACCAACAGCCGGGATTGCCGTTACATTGGTTGGGTGCGGTAGTGACGGCGCAATAAAACCAATAATCCCCTACCGGCAGCTGGGCCCAGGTGACATCGTTCCAAGGGGTAGTGCCCGAGCCATCTTCCAAACCATAGAGATATCTCGGAATGCCAATAGTATCGTTAAGAGTCATCTGACTAACCGGCGCAGGAGCGATGGAGGCGTAGTTAGGGATGGGCTGGCCGTCTTGGCGCATGACGCGTAAGACGACGGTGTCGCCGTTGGTCGGGCTGGCGCCGGTAATCGAAGCCCAGACCACAGCACCCTGGTAGACTGAAGAGTTGGACAGGGAAACCGAGCAGTCTTTATCGCCTGGTGGAGGCGGGGGCGGTGGCGGCGGCGGCGGAGGCTCGCTGGAGGACGGAGTAGGACTGGGGGTGGGCAAGGCGCCAGCTTCACAACAGTAGGCGGAAGAACATTGACTGTTTGTAGGGCTCGTGCAGCCGATAACGGCATTATAAGTGTCTCTAAGAGGCCGGCATAAACCTTCATCGTTTGAACTACAGATTCCCCCGCCGGTCGAGCAGGCTACTTGGTCACTACAGATTTCATTGTTATTGGTGTTATAAGCTTCCCAATGACATGACCCTCCATAAAAATTACATTCGAACAGGTCAACGGTGACAGAGGGATAACAACTGTATCCAGGAGGACACTGAGCTTGAGTTTTGGTTACGTAAACAAAAAGAAAAATACCAAAACTAAGTAATACGCCTGCAAAAATCGACATTAGTTTTGTTTTCATGTCATTCAATATATTAACAAAGTAGTCGGCAGTAATCTGGTTTGATCAACTTCAATAATGTCTTTTTCTTCTAAAGTTTGGGGAAGATATTCATCGGGGTTAATTGATTTGGTGCCGAAACCGTAATCTAAGGCATACCAACAAC
>MHDE01000001.1:22999-24918 GCA_001803465.1 Microgenomates group bacterium RIFCSPHIGHO2_01_FULL_45_11
TCACTCATCCCAGCTGGAGAAATTGGGTTTTCCTGAGGTAGATAAATAAATCCCAGGGCTGCTTCTCTGCCCTTCTTTGAGTTTAAATCAATTTGGGAAATGGCTACCATCTCTTGAGGGACATCGGAAGAAACGGAAAAGTCATTGTAATAAACTTTGTCAATTAGGGACACAATGATTGTTTTGGATTTTCCTCTAGAGAGCGTTTTGAAAGCAAGTTGTATCATCGGGTATTTTTGATCCCGGACATAAATCTCATCAGAGCGGTAAGTCTCTAAAACCAGGTTGCTGACCGTAACCGTACCAAAGGCGCCGCTGTTGGCGTAGATTACGTTTTCTGGGGGAGGAGCTGAGATGGCTATTTCATCTACCAACTCTAGTTGTTCTTCTTTTACCGGTATTTCTTCGGCCTTTTGGAGTCTTAATTTTGACAATAAAGGTTGCCATTTACCAAAGTAGATAATTCCAAGAAGAACAAATAAAATAACTAGCACCAGGATGGAGAGCAGGAACCATCTGTTTCTCATTAAAAGTACCTAGACTCAAGGTTAATTTCATATTAACAGTTCGGTATGTTTCGTCAAGTGCGGTCCCAGAGAATTTAAAAGGGTAGATCAACGCCTACTTCGAGCTCAACAAATACATCGTCCGTTATAACTGGGATTTGCCACCAATCGGGTTCTCCTTCTTCGTTGAGTGGTACTGATTGAGGGTCTAGCCAATAATCATCCACTAAGTCCCTGAGTTCCTGGCTGGTTGAGAATCTTATAATTTTCGGCTGCTCAAAATGACGTTGGCAAAGTGATAATATGTCAGGGGCGTAATGGGCTAGTAAGGGTATTTGTTGACAACTTTCAGTCGTTTCAGTCGGATTTGAACCAGTTCTGACTGAATAAAAGGCTGTTGTCTGGTGATCTCTCATAGTTATTTTAAAAGAGTCCAGTTCTAGGGCTTTTACTATCCCAATTATATCCATCGGCTTGAGTTGCGCGGTGTCCAAAAATAAACTCAATTCTGTTATGCCAGAACGCCCATGAATGTGAATATAGTTTACAGGTGTTACTAAAATTCCCTTTTGTTCGGCAATAAGGGCAGTGACAGAAGTCCTGCCGTCGTTTACCGCCTCTACTTTAATGCCTAAGGGAAATGTAAGCAGCGCGTCCTTAAGTAAGCCTGGAGAGACATCTTCAGTGAGTCTCCATACATCATATTTTGTATAGGGATATAAATTTTTGGCGTTGTAAATGGTTTCGTCTGGCTGCTGGATGGTAAAATTTGAAACTTTCCAATTTTTATTTTCGTATTCAGCTATCGTGACTGGAAGGTTGTCGGAGTTTGGGAGTTGCAGTACCGGCTGGTTGTCGAGGAGAGTTAGGGTGGCGTCGGAGGGGGTAACGCCCTCCGGCCAGGGGACGGCGGCCCACTGACCGGCTTGCCATTCCTCCACCGTGCCGTTGGTCAAACGGAAGGGAAGGTCGGGAGCAACAATATACTCCTGCCAGCCTTGGTCGAGATTACCGAGTTTGGTGCTAACCTGGGTGACGTCGTACCAGAATTTGGGTTCATCGGTTTCACTATTAACGGCAAATAAATAAACTTGGCCGTCGTCGGGGTTACCGATTAAGACCGGACGCGTGTTTTCCGGTAAGATAATTTCGGCTAAGACATCACCTTGGGCTGGGATGCCGCCGTCGGAGCGGTAATAAAAGTCGCCGTTAGGGTTGACAAACCAGAAAACGCTGGCGTCTCTACCCCGCAAACGGGCGGCTGCTGAAGCAAACATAAATTGATCGCCGCTTAAACCGTTCCACGCTTGAATCACTTCGAGATCTTCTTGAGCAGCCAGGCCGCTTAAGAGTTGGCGGTAGTCGGCCTCGGTGGTAGCTAAATAGGTAAAGCCAAATTGTTCGCCCCAAACT
>MHDE01000001.1:24931-25098 GCA_001803465.1 Microgenomates group bacterium RIFCSPHIGHO2_01_FULL_45_11
AGTGGGCGTCTTCAACCAGAGTTTCGTTGCCGGGAGGCAAGACCAGGCCGCCGGCGGCCTCTTTAAATTCTGGAGGGTTGGTAGGAGGGGTAATGGGGGCAATTTCCTGGTCTGGGCCATTATTGGTTAGAAAGTCGGCGTTTTGTAACACCAGATTCCCCTCTTCG
>MHDE01000002.1 GCA_001803465.1 Microgenomates group bacterium RIFCSPHIGHO2_01_FULL_45_11
TGACGGTGGTGGAATCATGGCTTTTAGGAAGAGTTCCCGGCAGAGAATGGCATGCCGTGCTGATCAAAGCAGCCGATACTATTCACTCAACCCCGGTATACTCAAAATAATTAAAATACATACCTCTTGCTGCCGGTTTTATTGGAAAAATTATGGCTAGCCCATCCAAGTTGGTCCAGTCCCTCGCTTCAAACGGCTTGTTAATCAGTGGTGTGGTTGGCCACCTCCTTGTGACGTTGGTGCTCGTCAGTCTCGTTTGGTCTCAATTAAAAGGTTGGGTTTATGCCGGTCGGCCAGCGGGCGATTTCCTTCAGTTCGTCCACTACACCATTTATACTCGTCACCATCCGGGCTTACCCATTACTTCCTGGAATCACCTTTGGACAAAGGGCGCTCCGCGTACCCTAGATACCACTTGGCTTCATTTTTATCTGATCCAACCCTTGGCCGACCAAATTGGGGTAGAGAAAGCCGTTTGGCTCTACCCGGTCATAGCTTTAGGAGGATTAGTTGTCGCTAGTTACTTTCTCTTTTATCAAACGAGTGGCAGCCGCTTGATCGGTTTAGCTTTGGCAATTCCAGTGGCCATAAGCCCAAGCCTACACGTAGCCTTGACCGAAAGAGGCGTGGTCACCTCTGCTATTTCTCAACTGTTTTTACCTCTAGAGTTATATTTCCTGGTCAAATTCTATCAAAAGAATAACTATAAACATCTTGTCCTTGCCGGGGTCATGGCTGCTCTTGGTATTTATAGTCACGGTTTAACCATGGCCTTTTTTGGCCTTTTACCGGGAGGCTTATTTTTGCTCTTTGCCACTAAATCCAAGAGTAAGCTTATTTCCCGCTCTAGTTTCAGAAACGCCGCTTTATTTTCTCTGGTAGCCTTGACTGTTGGCGCTCTGGCCTTTTGGCCAACTTTCCTCCACAGCACTTTCACCGGCGGCAATCAGTCAGCCATGTTCCGGCAATTCCCTCAAACAGGCAAAGCCTATCCAACGATTTGGGCCGATATTTATTCCACCACCAGTCCCAAGCTCTGGTGGCTTTTAGGTTTAGGCTTGATAGTCACGTTGGTTTGGAAATTAACCGAAAAGAAACCACCGACCAACGTCATCGTTAAGTTCTTAAACTGGCTGTTGAAGCGTTCCCCTCCAGAGGAGTCAATGAAAGTAACCCCTTTTTTAGTGCTGGCAATTTTTGTTTTTCTCTGGTGGACCAGTTACTTTTTTGGCCTTAATCGTTATGAGTGGTTCTTTTTTCCTCAGCGCATTTACTGGGTAGTTACCGTTATCGGCGGTTTATTAGCCGCCTATCTCTTCCGCCCCTTGACGTTTCACCGGCCGTTTAACCACCAGTCTTCAGCCATTAGCTGGTTAGTTAAAACCTGTTTGAAGTTAGCGATTTTCGTTTTAATAAGTGCTTCAGTGTGGAGTCGGCTGAGCGGTTTTAACCTTCACCAAACCATCAACCAGCTCAAAACCTGGCAGCCTCCTGACTTTAAAGCCGATATGCTTGCTAAGTGGGGTGGACTGGTAGCTCAAGTGACAGACCTCACTGATCTCAACCATCGACTCTGGGCTCGTGATGAAGGCTTTAACCAGCGTTGGTCTTTAATTTCCGACCTGCCTCTGTTTTATGGTTTTTTTCACTTTGGCACCAGACAGACAGAGCTTTGGGACGGCTGGACGTATGAAGTCTTATCCAACCGTAGTTTCGTAGCACAAGACATTCCTCCCCAATTAACCCAAGCTCAATCGGAGTTTTTTCTTGATTGGTATGGCATCAAGACCTTATACGGTTGCTTAAATACTAATGACTACTGTTCCTTAAGAAATGACTTCTACCAACTAGATCAGCCTTTAGTAGACAAACAGGTAACCTCCTCGGAACTTGCCGCTGGCGCCGTCACTATCAAAGACGAGTTTACCTCTTCAGTGGTGGAGGCGGTAGCTGTTCCCATAGTCGGTTTTATCGGTTCTGACTCTGGTTATCGCAACTTCATGCTCAATTTAGCCACCCTTAAACTCGGCTCTTCCAAACTGGTGGTTTTAAGGCTGGGCCAGACAGTGTCCGCTCTTAACTCCAAGACCTTAAGTTTTCTTGATGGCGTCGTCATTAACGAACAACGCCGCCAAGGCTGGTTTGAAACTTCAGCCTGGCAGGGGCTCGAGAGTTTTGTTAAAAAAGGAGGCAGGGTATGGATTGACACCGGCGGCAACTCCGTCCAAAGAAACTCCCAGCGCCTGCCGGCCATCTTTCCCGTTTCCGCGGTTACCTATGGCAGTTTAGGCCGCCAGTGGCAGCTTAGTGGAGAACTGGCTTCGGCCATCAACTCGGTTAAGTTGTCGCCTTTGCAATACGAAAAAGACCCTTGGCAATTATCCTACGCTCACACCGACCAGTTAAGAACAGGCGCTACGGTGCTTCTGACTCAGGCCGGTCAACCCATCGTCGTCGGGATGAGCGTAGGCTCGGGCCAAGTCATCTGGAGTGGTGTTAATTGGTTTTATCGTCTGGAGGAATATCGAGACAACGCCTTAAACGAAGTCATACCAGTTAAATTGTTATTTGAAAAGTTGCTGGGTCAGTTAGAAAAACACCCCGTACCGAGTCGGTTTACCTTTATTAACCCCGGTACAACTGAAATATCTACCGTTGAGGCTAAAGGCATACTCTACAAATACAATCGCTGGCCAGGCTGGGTAGCCCAAACCCAACTCAATGGTCAGCCAACCTCTCTCCCTATCTACACCGCTGGTCCAGAATTAATGTTTGTCTCCATTCCCGAGAAATTCAAAAGTCAAGAGCTTACGATAACCTTCAAATATCGCGGTTCTCCTATCGATTGGATTTCATTTGGCTTAACCATTATCGCCAACCTCACCGTTCTTACGTATTTAATAGGGGGGGAAAGAATCGTAGCCGCTTTGACAGCTTTAACAACTAGGCCACTCAAAAATCAGCCTTCTCGTCACCATCGTCATAATGGAGTTAGGGGCAGATGGAATCTCCGCGGCTGGTGGGAAAACGAGGAAACATGACGAGTCAGAAACTCCACTTTAGTGTCGTCATCCCCGTCTACAACGAAGCTGCCAACATCGGAAACCTCTTAACCTCCCTGCTCAATCAAACATTAACCACCGTCACTCTCGAAGAAATCGTCGTTGTCGCTTCCGGTTGCACTGATGACACCGAAGCAATTGTCAGACGCTGGCAAAAAAAAGACCGGCGGTTAAAGTTACTTACCCAAACAGTCAGAAGAGGGAAGACGTCTGCCTTAAACCTTTTTCTTAACCATTCCACTGCTTCTCTCGTCGCCCTCGTCGGCGGCGATGTTGTCCTTAAACATCACACTCTTGACCGCTTGACAACTCATTTTCAAGATAAAACTGTCGGCATGGTCGGCGCCCGCATCATTCCCGTCAACGACAAACATAGTTTTTGGGGTTTTGCCCACCATACTATCTGGAACCTACATGATCAAGTGGCCCGCCGCCACCCTCGCTTAGGAGAAGTTACGGTTTGGCGTCGAGTCTTTGACCAGCTCCCTGCCGCTACCATTTGCGATGAGGCCACTATCGAAACCTTTATCCTTCGGGCCGGCTTGCGCTTAGTCTATGAACCGAAAGCCATCGCCTACAACCGCGGTCCAGAAAAATTCAGCGAATATTTGAGTCGCCGCCGCAGTATTCACCTGGGCCATTTACAGATTCAAAAACAATGGAATCAACCAGTCGTCTCCGTTCAAACAAGGCTTCTTCTGCCCTATTTCTTACACCAAATCTTTAGTGACCGAAGGCACCTAATATGGTATGGTGGAGTTCTAGTACTCGAACTCATCGCCCGCGTCAGCGCCACCATCGATTATTACTGGGGGAAGGGGAAACGGCAAGTAGTTTGGCCAGTCGCCGAATCTGCCAAGCTACCTATTACACTCAAATCAAAAATTAGAAAAGTAAATGCGAGCCAGAGTACCTGGTAAGCTAAAGAGCCAAGAAAAATTGTACCTGCCTGTCTTTGGAGGGTCGATCGAAAGACAAACAGCTGATTAAACTTCTATGAAACGATACCTTCCCTTCTTGCCCCGAATTATCAACCGCCGCGGCCTGCCTATTCACCTTATCTACTTCGTCACCGGCCGCTGCAACCTAAAATGCGAACACTGCTTTTATTGGAAAGAGTTGAATCAGGGAAAGAATGAGCTGACCTTGGATGAGGTAGAAAAGATCAGCCGTTCCATGGATCCCTTACTTTGGTTAGCTTTGACCGGGGGCGAACCCTTTTTACGTCCCGATCTGTCCGCTATCGCCAGAACGTTTGTAAAAAATACCTTCGTTCGTCACATTTCCATTCCTACTAATGGGTTTTTCACCGAAAATATTGTCGATTCAGTAAACCAGATGCTCACCGATAACCCGGCCACTACCTTTTCTATCACCGTTTCCTGCGATGGTCTGGAAGAAATGCACGACAAAATCCGTGGCATTCCTGGTTCATTTAAATCCTTGGTTAGGACAGTCAAGGAATTAAAAAGACTCAAAAAACGCCATGCCAATCTGGGTGTGGGTATGACCATGACCTTTACCGCCACCAACCAACATCATTTTTTAGATATCTATCGGCATTTGCGTGACGAAGTCCGCCCCGACGAAATCGTCTTCAACCTGATCCGTGGTCTTCCCAAAAATCCCGTCACCGCTAACATCGACCTTAAACTCTACCGTCAGGCAGTTAAGCAAAAATTGACCGATCTTAAAACCGGCAAGCTACCCTACTACCGCTTTGGTCTTATGGGTAAATTAGCCGCTGCTCGCGACGTTGTCATGTACGACCGCATTGTTAAATACAAGGAGGGTAGGGGAAAGTACACTCCTTGTTTAGCCGGTCGCCTCTCTGCAGTCATGGACGAAGCCGGTGTTGTCTATCCCTGCGAACTCTTATCCTTCAAATTAGGTAATATCCGTGACTTTAATTACCGTTGGCCGGATTTATGGCAAACACCGGAAGCCGACAAAATTCGCCGCTGGATTTGGGACACTCACTGCGCCTGTACCCATGAATGTTTTTTGACCACCAACATTTTCTTTTCTCCCCGTAGTTACACGGAATTATTAACTCAACTAGTTCCTTTTCATGTCCACCGGTAAATCACTTCCAGCCAACTACCTTAAAGACTATTTAAAAGTCGCTCCCATTTCCCATTCCGTCTGGAGAGCCGCTGAAGCTAAAGAGTTGTCCAAAATAGATTTACCTCCTCCCACGCTCGATGTTGGCTGCGGTTTTGGCGAATTTGCCGGCGTTTTTTTTGATTCGATGATTGAAGTTGGCATCGACATTTCCTTACCCGACGTGCTGCAAGCTAAACAGGGAAAAAAGTACCGGCGCGTCGAGTGTATCGATGCCAAGAAGATGCCCTTTAGAAGTAATAGTTTCGCCTCTATTTTATCAGTTTCGGTTCTAGAACACATCTCTCGGGTGGACGAAGTATTAGCAGAAATCTACCGAGTACTAAAAGTAGGCGGAATATTTATTTTTACAGTTCCTTCCAATCGATTCTCAAGTGAACTAATTGGTCACAAGTTCTTCAAAGCTGTCGGTCTTAACCGCTTGAGCCGGCTCTACTCGTACATAGTTAACCTTACCTTCCGTCACCACAATTTATGGTCAAAAGCCACCTGGGAAAAACAGTTACGCCAGCAAGGTTTTACTGTCAATCAGGTCAAAAGCATTGTTCCTTTTCCCGTTTTCCGCGTTTGGGAGTTAGGTTTACCTTTGGCTTTACCCTCGCAGTTGGGAAAACTCTTGTGGGGAAAACGGTTTGTGGTTCGGCCACCAGGGTTAGTTCCCTTTCTCACCCTCCTCTTACGACCCTTATCTCAAGCCCGCGGCACCGGCACCAATTGGCTCATTATCGCCAGGAAATGAACATACCGACATTACTTTCTACTTCTTATTCATTATTTTCTTACCACAAATCTTTCCAGCACCAATACATCCAACCCACTTTTTATAAAGGTATTGAAAGCATCCTCGGGTGAATTGACAATCGGTTCACCCCGCAAATTAAACGAGGTATTAAGGATCACCGGTACTCCCGTCAACCGTCCGAACTCCTTAATCAATCGAAAGTAGCGCCGATTAGTTCTCTCATCCACCGTTTGTAATCTTGAAGTTCCCATATGATTGACCGCTTGAACGTTATTGGCCTTGGTCTTATTTGTCGGCACTACTATGATCATAAACCGGGCCGGGTTACTGGTCGGGTCGTCAATGGCAAAATAGTCCTTGGCTTTTTCCATTAACACCGCCGGCGCAAACGGCCGATACGGCTCGCGAAACTTAATTTTGCTATTTACTACATCTTTCATCGCCGCTCGCCGAGGATCCGCCAAAATGCTCCGGTTACCGAGCGCCCTTGGCCCCCATTCGCTTCTTCCCTGAAACCAGCCCACCACTTTTTGCTTGACCAGAGCTTGAGCGACTACCTGAATCAGTGTCTTCTCGTCCTTGTATTCTGTATAAATAATCTTTTTTTTCTTTAAAAACCGCTCTATCTCTTCTCTCCTAAATGCTTGTCCATAATACCCATGGGTCAGCTGGTAACGTTTCTTTCTACCTAAAATCTGATGGTAGACATACAAAGCAGCCCCAAGCGACCCGCCGCTGTCTCCCGCTGCCGGCTGGATGAAAAGGTTTCTAAACGGCGTTTGCTTGACAATTTTTCCATTAGCCACGCTATTTAAAGCCACCCCTCCAGCCAAACACAAGTTGGTTAAACCCGTCTCGTTTGCCAGATACCGGCACATCGTCAAGATAATTTCTTCCGTCACCGTCTGAATGGACGCGGCAATGTCCGCATAGTATTGGTTGACCTTCACTTGATGCGCATAATCCTTAGGTTTATCTCCCCAAAACTGCGGGTACCCGGTCTGGTCGGTAAAAAATAAGGAGTTTTTATCGCGCGGTCTACCAAACAAACGTTCAAACTTATCATTATATGAATATTCAGGCGAGGAGTGAAACGTAAAGTAAGAAAGATCAAGCCGAATCGAACCGTCACCAAAAATCTCCACCAGCTTCTTAACTTTATCGACAAAACGCGGTCTACCGTACGGCGCCATTCCCATCACTTTATACTCGCCTTCATTGACCTCAAATCCCAAAAAAGCGGTAAAGACACTGTAGAGGAGACCGAGAGAGTGGGGAAAACGCATTTCTTTAAATAACTTAATCTTATTGTCCTCTCCGACACCATACGTTCCCACACTCCACTCACCGACGCCATCAAGCGTCAGAATCGCTGCTTTTTGGTAGGGCGACGGATAAAAGGCACTGGCCGCATGCGCCAAATGGTGATCGCAAAACAAAATCTTGTCAAACGACACCCTCACCCTCTCGGCGATGGTTTGCTTAATCCACAATTTCTTGGTCACCCATTCCTTCATCGCCGACCGGAATAACTGGTTAGATTGGGGATAAGTGGCCAGTATTTGCTTAATAATCCGTTCAAATTTTACAAACGGCTTTTCGTAAAACACTACGTAATCTAGTTGCCGAGCTGTTATTCCCGCTTGTTTAAGGCAAAAACTAATCGCTTTTTCTGGGAAACTCGGGTCATTCTTAATCCGACTCAACCGCTCTTCTTGGGTGGCAGCCGCGATTTTCCCGTCAACAATTAAAGCCGCCGCCGCATCATGGTAGTAACAGGAAATCCCCAAAATTTTTAAACTCATTCGATTTATTAAATTATAAATAATGTGTTTTGGCTCCGAAACCATAACGAGTCAGTTATTGTTTGCAGGGCATTGAGTGTCTGGTAATAAAATCTTTAAAGATAACTTTATATCAACCAGACACTCATTGAGTGAACTAGTTAAAACTTTAAAGTGGCTATGGTACCACGCGAACGTCCCGAAAACAGTAACTGGCGAGCCGTCAAGTCAATTGGAAACATTGGATTACTACCTTTATGTGCATTATGCTTGTCGGGAAAGACCGGTCAAATCCGCACTCGACCGGCTATCCTTATCTATCCAATTAGTTTTTTGCCTCGATTTAACCTTCAGGCGGCTTGCCCTGAGCGACTGAAAAGAGTCGAAGGGATCGGCCACCAGTCTATAGACAATTGCAATCGGCGTTACTACCAGCCAATAGATTAGCGAGAGAATCACTTGCGCTTGAAAATTAACCAGTTTGAGACTGACCTTTTTCCACCGCTCCCAGAGAATATTAAGCAATTTCATACGCCAAATTGTAAACTCACCGATCAGTAATTTGCAAACAGAAATTACGTAGATCGTAGATACGTAGTCCGTAGTCGGTAGAAATAAGATTTATTATCTTGCTTCTTGTTTCTGGTATCTTACTTCTAAACTTTCTTCTTACTTCTTATTTCTTACTCATTCCTTGCAATCCTTCCACCAAGTTGGGTGGCCGATAACCAATCGCCTTTTCGATCCTTTCCGTCTTCAAAATAGCATACTTGGGTCGGGGAGCCAGACTTGTAAAAACCCCGCTCGTCACTGGCGTAATTAACTTAGTTGAATACCCAAAAGCCCCAGCTACAGCCTTTGCCCACTCGTACCGACTCACCACGTCTTGACCACCAATATGATAAATCCCTGTCAGCTTTTTATCGATTAACTGCCAAATCGCCTTACTCGCCGTCAGGTTATCAATCGGATTAGTGTATCGATCAGTCACCATTTCAAGCTTCCTGTCCGCTGCCAACTCATTAAGCATCCAACTGATAGGATTCAACCGCGCTCTCTTTGGTTGCCAGCCGTAAAGAGTTGTTAACCTAACGATTAGCCATTTCAAATTACTCTGTTTCACTAACTCTTCTGCCGCTAACTTTGTTTGACCATAGACGTTGAGTGATTGTGGTTTATCCTCCTCGTCATAGCCGTCACCCTTTCTACCGTCAAAAACCATCACCGACGACATAAAAATAAGGTAGCAGTCAGCCTTCTTCGCGGCCTCAACCACGTTTCTTGTTCCCGCTAGGTTGACCGCTTCGGCCTCGCTCCGGTGCTTTTGACAATAATCAATATCCGACACCGCCGCTAGGTGAATAATAATGGTAGGCTTGACAATTTGTATCACTTCAGCAATCGCCGCTTTTTCAGTAACATTTAGCGGTAAGAGTTTAATTCCAGTGTTACCCAGTCGGGATGGGGGAGAAGTCAGATACGTTCCGGTCAGATGAAATCGTTTCGGCGCGGTGGTAATTAACCCAGTGCCCAAAAGCGACGGCAGTCCAGTAATCAATACCTTCTCTGTCATAGACAGATAAACTTTACCCTACGATCTACGTACTACGATCTACGTACTGACTAGCCATTGGCAGGGAAAAACTGAACGTGGAACCTTTGCCTAGCTGTGAAGTAAACCAAATTTTCCCTTTCATTTTCTCCACCAATTGTTTGACTATAAATAATCCCAAACCCGTTCCGGGAGTCCCCCTGGCCACCTCTTCTTCCGCCCGGAAAAACCGGGTGAAAATCTTTTTTTGGTCATCCTCGGAGATGCCTACCCCCTGGTCAGCCACGTGCGTCACCGCCAAGCCGTTCTGGATAATATGGCTCACCCGAATTGTCCCCTTTTCCGAATATTTAATGGCGTTGCTAACCAGGTTATTGACCACCTCTTTAACCCGGTCGGGATCAGCCATTACTTTCAGTTCCGTATTGACGCAGTCATGGGTTAGGTCCAATTTTTTCTGTTGGGCTAAAGGCTTCAGGCTCTCTACCAGCTGCTCAATTAAAGGGCAAAGATCAAACTCTTTAGCGCTAATTGTCAGGGTTTTAGCCTCGCTTCTGGCAATTTGCAGTAAGTCGTTCACTAGGTTAACCAGCTGTAGATTACTGATATTTAGTTGATCAACCGCTTCTTTCAATTTATCTGGCACCTTACCAAAACTGCCCTCGCCAATCATCGATAAGTACCCGCGCATCGCCGTCACCGGATTTTTAAGTTCATGGGTGGCGATAAACACAAACTCGTCTTTCAGTCGGTCTAAACGGCGCAAATCTCGGTTCGCTTTCTCAAGTTTCTGCGTCGCCTCTTCAAGTTTTGTATAAAGTGACGCATTTTGTACCGCCAAACCAACAATATCGGAGAAGCTTCGAATCAGATCCTTCTCATCGGCAGATACTTCAATCGGATCCTTACTCATAGAAAATATAAGCGCTCCAATTGCCTTGTTTCGAGCCAGCACTGGGTAGACTATGCTCGTTCGAATTCCCAGACTTTTTTGGATTTTAAGCGCCTCATCTTCGCTGAAAGACGGCATAAGAATATCCGGCCACTTCCTGGTTACGTGGGGAGCTTTCTGCCGCATTGTCTTAATCAAAATGTTGTCGCGGTAAGACAGAGGGATGACTATCTCATGAAAGGGTATCGGCGACTCTTTAATCGCTTGCCGGGCTTTTTTAGTATGAGATATAGCTATCCGCTTTAACTGGCGATCTTTTTGATCCGTCAAGCATAAAACGACTATTTGGTAGCCAAGTTTTAAATATCCGAGTTCCAAAAGCACGCTGTCGCAAATTTCTTGCACCACCTCGTTAAAATTGAGCGAATCGAGTATAATCTTCTCCAGCCGCCACAGGGCTGCTATAGTTTCTTTAGTTCGGGGAGTCGTTTGATAGACCATAAAAATAAATAGCCTGGGTAAATTTGCTTTACCCGCCTTTCCTTTCATAGTAACATAAGACGAGTTATCAGGAAACAAAAACGGTGAAACCAATCGAACTCGATAGCCAGTGGATTCAAGAAGTAATTGCCGGAAAGGGTTTTTTTGACTGGAACCTGGCCGCTTTCGAGAACAATATTAATATCCCATTCCCTCAATCACAACAATTAGAGGTTACTTTAAGAGATGAAAGTTTACGTGATGGTTTAGGTCCTTGTCCCAGAGAACCTAATTTTCAGGAGAAAAAAAACTATCTTAGTAAGGCTTCCTGGTATGCCCAGTTTCTTACTATAGGAATTTATTCGTCGCCAGATGGAAATAACTTATCGCGCAATGACCAAGAAACCCTAAATCTGGCTAAATGGATGGCGATAGAGATGCCAGAAACCAAACCAGTAGTTTTAGCTAGAGCCAACACCCACGACATTAATTTTCTGGAAAGAGTCCGTCAAAAAAATCCCAACCTAGTTGCCATCATCTTTCAGGATTTATCTGAAGTTCGCCGCCGCGTCGAGGCGTGGGGCAAGTTTGAAATAGTGTTGGGAAACCTTGTCAGCAATGTCCAAGAAGCCAAAGACCGCGGTATTTCAGTTATGGCCTTTACCGAAAACTTATCCATCACCCATCCTGATCAGGTTAAAGAGTACGTCTTAGCTATGTGCGCCGTCGCCGACTATATTGGCATTGCCGATACTGCCGGCCGACTTGTTCCTCAAGGAGCCTACTTCTTGACACAGACGGTTAAAGAGACAATCGAGGAGTACCGACGACAGGCAGGTGACACCCGTAAAATCGGCATTGTCTTCCACGGCCACGACGACTTGAAAAATGCCGTTCCCAATTCTATGGCTGCAATAGCGGCCGGCGCCACCGTCGTCGACGCGGTTACCAACGGCATCGGCGAAAGAGTAGGGAATACCGATTTAATTACTATGGTTGGCGACATTGAACATCACCGTCGGGTCATCGCCAAATCAGCCAAATTTTCGTACGAGCCACGCTTTAACCTCAAAGAGCTTGAAGAGTTATCCCAATTGTATGCTCGCATCACCGGCGTAGAGCCAGGCGAATTCCACCCCCTTGTCGGTGAGCGAGCCTTCACCACTAATTTTGGTATACACGCCGCCTTTTACCTCAAAGTTGAAACCTGGGCTGCCCAAATGGCAGACGCGGGTTACGATCGGGAAACCGTTACAGCCTTTAAGCATGAAGTCTGGCGTTTATATTCTGCCTTATCGCCAGCCGACGTCGATAAACATCCTGACATTCGTGTTTCCTCTTTATCCGGTGCCGCCAACGTCATTCTCTGGGCGTTCTATCAGAATCTTATCGAAGACGCCCGCAATCTTGACAAAGACACTCCCTTCGTCCAAGCAGCCTTGAGTATGGCCAAAGCCGGTTGGGGTGAGCTATCCGATGAGACATTGATGGGCTTGTGGCGTCAGCATCGCCCCTAGTGTGATATAATCGCCAGATTATCGGCAGTCTCGCCAAAGGCGGACAACGTCTAATCGCCAGATTATCGGCAGTCTCGCCAAAGGCGGACAACGTCTAATCGCCAGATTATCGGCAGTTTTGCTTTTTGAGCAAAACAACGTACAATTCCTCCCACTATGTTTCCCGAAGGCATCAAACCATTTCGTGTTGATATTCCCAACATTTCCACCGACCAGTTAACGCGTGTCACCGACGTTCTTCACACCGATCCCGAGTCTATTCGTAGATCACTGCTTTTGGGTTTATCACCCGAAACCAATTCTCAAATTACGGCGGGGGATTGGAATATTCTTTTCGCCGGCTCCTCGTTTGGCATTGGCTCTTCCCGAGAAAATTCGGCCGAAGCCATTGCTCGTAATGGTTTTCGAGTAGCCGCTGCCGAGTCCTTTGGCCCCATTTTCAGAGCCAACCTCATCAATCAAGGCGTCATTCCCGTCACCAACGAGGCAGCGAGACTCAGGCTGGAGAATGGCGAGAACTTAGACTTTGACACCCTTACCTCCGAACTTCCCGAAGGCGAAAAAACCATTCTTGTCTACGGCGGACTACCTGGTTATCTCACGGCTATCGCCCGAGGCATAGAAGAACTACCTCAAAAGTTCATTCCGGAAAGAAAGGCCTTTCCTCAAACCACAGTGGAAAAAATCATCTCCCGATTGGCTACGCAACTACTTCGTCAAACCTATCCTGATGAAGCTGACCGCTGTCTTCAGGCAGGTGACACCGTCATTCTTCGTCCCGACCTCTTTGTCGGCTACGACGTTTTTTGGGTTCATGTCCAACGCGTACTGGCTCAACACTTTGATTCGAAAACCAATGTTGATCCCCGAAAAATCTGGCTTTCCTGGGATCACTTTCGGGATTCAACTGACTCCCGGGCAGTCACCGCCGTAAAATTGGTGCAAGATTTTTGGCAAGCCCATCCCGATACGTTCATCGGCAACGACGGTGTTTACAACCAAGTCATTCCTCGGCACTTGAAGCCCGGTTCAGTCATAGCCGCCATGGATTCTCATTCTGACGAATTTGGTAAAGTTCCTGGTGTTTTCAACATCCCCGAAGGCTACACGCCCTTTGCCTGTGCCTTGGCTACTGGCGGACTGACTCCTTATACTATTCCCGAATCAATACAACTTAATATTATTGGCAAATTGCCGTCCCACACTGATATTAAAGATGCTATTTTCAATATGATTATGCGCCATTTTTCTGAAAAAGCAGGTGACGGAGCCATGTTTGAAATCGGCGGCACCGGTTATCAAAAACTATCGTATGAAGAAGCGTCAAAAGTCTTCAACGCTGTCACCGAATTCGGCGGCATTGGCGCCATCGGTATCGACCCTAACCCCAACGTTATTGACTACCTTCGCCGTCACGGCACGGGTTTAAATGGTTGGACAGACGAAGATCTAGAGCGTTTATTTTCTCGTCTTCTGCCGGAAACAGGCGCTTCCTATCGCCAGTCTCTCACTGTCAACCTAGCCGACACTATTCCTGTTATAGTTGGTCCTCATACTCACAAGCGGGTTATTCCCTTAGACCAGCTCTCAGAGGCAATTTTTTTCAACCGAATCATTATCAACTCTTGTGGCGGTTCCTCATTACTGGATTTGGCTATATTGGCTGAAGTTCTTAATGAGTCATCTCCCGTCATCCACATAGATATCCAGATTGCCGATCCCTTGACTAGAATTTATGCTGAGCGATTGGGCATCATTACTGCATTAAGAGAAAAAGACGAATGGGTACGCCTTGCCGACAGCCATACCTGCGGCCCATGTTTAGGCAGCGGTGCCGCCGTTCAAGAAGGCGAGATAGTCTTATCTACCAACAATCGTAATTACCGTACCCGCATGGGTCATCCTAACTCCGAAGTTTATTTAGCTTCGTCAGTTGTCGCTGCCGTCACTGCTACTCTCGGACGCGCCCCGACCGACCAAGAAATCCGTCAATATGAATCAGCCATTCTTAGAGCCAAAGCCGAAGTCAAAGCAGCTATGCAACAGGGATTAGTTCTGGCTGGTTGATAAACTCAAGCACCGCAGTTGCCAATTCTGGCCCTTCGATCCCTAAATTAATTAGTCTCGAAAAATCAGCCTGGTTATAGAAAGCTTCCTTTGTCTCCTTGCTGTCTAACGATACTTCTAAAATGCCTTCAATCACCTTCCTGGGCACGTGCCCGTCACGGATAACTCTGGCATTGACGCTATCAATGATAGTCAGCGAACCGCCTACATCATTTCGGACTGGATGAGGATGAAACAACAATAACAGTACTTGTTCTCCAAATGGCCGTAGGTGGTCAACGGCGTATCTGATCCGCTGATATTCCTTTCCGCCATGAGGTCCCAGTGCCGTCACCGCCATAAAGCCAACCCCCGCCTCGTTCACAGAACTAATCAACCCACTCATTTCCGGGTTACCGGTTGGGTCAATGTTATAGATGACGTCGTAGTCACCACCGCTACTTCGAATAGACGCCGGAATAGCTTTATTGGCCTCGGGTAGCAGGGGATAGGCCACATGCACCAAACTGCCGATTCGTCTCTGCCATTTAGAAGGTTGAGTCACCTGCTTACGAAGTTCGGGATGAACCAAGTCGAGGTCTATAAACGGCGATAAGTCCTCATGAAACATCATCGAGCTAAAAGGCCTATTTGTATCCGGATCACCTTTAATAGCCAGCGCTGAAGCTATCGCTTCCTGACTGTCTGCCCGCATAAATAAGCCAATCACGCTCCGTCGCCACTGGGCAGCGACTATGCCGCCATCAGCAATTATTTGGGTCGCTTCCCTAACGTCTTCAGGGTTAGCCAGCGATCCCAGTCGAAATTGCTCGACTTGAATCGGTTGTTCCACTAACTGCAATGTCTCTAGTGCCAAAGTTGCCATAAGCTTGCTTGTATTCTACCAGAAAGAAGTGCTAATAATTATAGCAGTACCTACTATTGCAGCTCACCAAGAGGAGGTGAATACCATGATTACTGCATTCTTAGCTGGTTTCTTTGTCTTTAATGCCATTCCTCATCTGGTGCAGGGGATTTCTGGCAAAACCCACATGACGCCGTTTAAGCGGGTGTCCTCACCAAGCCTCAACGTTGTCTGGGCCTTTGTCAATTTGTTCTTTGGCGTTTTGCTCTTGGGCTTTGACCCGATTACAGGAGAAGTCAACCATCCGGCCGGCGCCAATTTCTGGGCCTTTTTTATCGGCGGCTTAATCGTTTCGCTCGTCGCCGCCCAACTTTTTGGCAAGCCCAACGCCCGCCTCCCCTGGCACAAAGACTAATCGCCAAAGCGATAAAAATTCTGTAGGGAACAATTAGCGTTGCTGTTCGTGTCGATATTCGGCCAAAGCGCCATAAACGGGCAGTGACAGGCCTGCTATTAATCCGGGAATGGCCAAGACTGCTATCGTCGACTGGGGAATTTCTATTAACTCAGCACCCTTTACTAACAAGACAGCTGTCAATTCTATGCCAAATGCAGCAAACATTCTCGCCCGCGCCTCATCCGCGGTTGTCCCAGCAATTGTCTCCTTCAATTGAGTCAGATTCATAGGCGTGATTATGGCACACTACGTCAAGAATCGCTTTCAGAGTATCATCATACCTTGACACCGAATTTACTTGACAAGTACGCAAAAAAGAGATAAATCTAGCAAAGAAGTTATAATACAACATCTCGCTGCTAAAAACTCAGAATGCTAAAAGAAGTAGTCAGAGCTACCATCCATTCCCAGCAAGTGTCTTGTGATGACCAGCCCTTGGAAGCTTATGAGGTGCTGGAATTTCACGGGTTGAAAACATTCACTCTGGAAGGAAGTCAGGCTAGACTGTTGCTTGAAGCCGCGCATAGTGGTAACGGAGTGAACGCTATCGGTTGGGACGTTCCCAGCCCTAGCTTTAGACCTGAAGGATTTTCTGTGGATACAAGATGGGAATTTGGGTTTGGAAATAATCCCAGACGACCTTCATCAGTGGCATTTGGCATTCCGCCGGCTCTGACCGCAGAATACCTGGGTCACCCAGAAAGGGATTTCTGGCTTCCGCTCATTAGTCAGCAAGACCTGCAACCCCATCCGGAGGCGGTAGGGCTTGTTCCTGGAGGCAATGAGAAATGGCGGCGGCATTACGTTGCCATCAGCCCGGTAATCAGGACCAATTTTTACGGCATCAACATTCCTACGGAAGACCGAACCCATTCCCAAAATGGTTTTACCGGTAGGGGCATGTACATTTTAGAATTTGGCCATTGGTCTGAAGAATCAGATCATTGCGAGTTTAAGTTAGGGATGGCGCTCATCGCCGACGTTGATCAGAAAGTACGCATTTACGGAAGCGATTGGCAGGCTCCTCGCTTATCCCTGGGTAATGAAACGACCCAAGCGATAATGCACAGACTGGCTACAGCAAACCTATTCTTTAACAATTTAAAAGAAGGGAAGTCATACTCGTGGTTAAAAACCGGCTTTCCGCTCCACATTGTCGACGCAGTCAGATCATTTGTTACTGGTCCTTACTATCACCGTGATCAGCAAGATTTCAAGATGAATTGGGGGGCAACCATAAAAGACAGATATGGAATTAATCTAATAGAACTTCTCCAGGCAATACCGCCAGCTGAGCAAAGAATCGAATACCAACGTTTGCAAGAAGCAGCGCGATTAGTTCTCTACAATAATCACTAAATTTCACCACCGAAGATTGACAAATATTCACTCGCTGTAAATGCAAACAAACCAGTAATTAGAAACTAAAGAATATTCCTTCAAGCACATTTTTGTCTATCTCAGGTCTTTGTGCTCGTATCTCTTCCAAAGTTAGATAACCAGTTGCCGCAAGCGCTCCTTCTACTATTTCTGCCCTTAAATAACCGGCATAGGAAGGAGCAGTAAGAAAGGTCGCCCAAGTATCTTTTGCTACATGGAGCAGCTGTTGTCGCACCTCGGCGATGAAGACAGACTCTCCAGAATTTACCATTTCGTCAGTCATTTCCTCCTCCAAATTTTAAAGTATCAAGAGAGGATTATACACCCTAGTCAAATTCTACGATAAAAAAGTGAAGAAAATATCCAACCGCTATTTTAATATAATATTATATAATATCTATCTCTGGCTTTTAGCCAGAGCGATGTTACAAACTTTGCTTATTTCAAGATATCAATAGCTTTTTTCCTTAGCGAAACAAGCTAAGCTTATAATATTAAAGTATTACTGTTTACAAACTCTTTCCTGATATATAATAACGTCATGAAAATGGTCGGCGGGCTGATAATTCTAGTCGTGACTTTCTGGTTGGCGAGCATACCAGTATTCGCCCAGCGCCAGCCAACTCCGACTCCGTCCCCAGCACCCACTACTGAAACAGCTACTCATTCCGCCACCGCCACTCCCTCTGCCGTTGTCGAAAAAGTCATCGTCGTTGAAAAGCCAGACATCACCGAACCAACCGTCGAAACCAAAGGTCGTCTCGAGCGCTATTTAGACGAGCAGCGGCTCGGACCCTTAAACTATACCAACTTTCTTCGCTACTCCATCCGCCAAGCTGTTAGTCGTGGCGTGCCCGCCAACACAATCGTTCTTATCCTGCTTTTTCCGGTCGTGGCCGCCATCATTGCTGCCAGCCGCCACCTCTTGGGCATCCGCGGTTTTGGTATTTTTACCCCCGCCGTTTTGTCAGTCGCTTTTGTTGCCACCGGCCTCGTCAGCGGCATTCTTTTATTCCTAGTCATCCTCCTAGTGGCCGACCTCGGTCAGCGCCTTTTGAAACGCTTAAAGCTCCAATACCTGCCGCGTATGGCCTTGCTCCTTTGGTTTGTGTCACTCGGGGTCTTTGCCGTTATCTTTTTAACCTCTCTGGTTAATTTCGGCACGATTACCAACTTAAATATTTTCCCCATCTTAATTATGGTTCTTATTGCCGAAACCGTCATTGAAGTCCGCATCGGCAAAAGTCCCAAGGAAGCTGCAGATCTAACCATTGAAACCATCATTCTGGCAGTCGTTAGCGGCCTCATTTTAAGCCTCGACCTTGTTCAGAAGAGCGCCCTTTTAAACCCCGAAATCCTGGTTCTGTCCGTGGCTATTTTTGATATTTTTGTCGGCAAGTTCGTCGGCCTCCGCCTGTTGGAGTACCTTAAGTACAGGAAGCTACTCAAATAGAAGTATGAATCAAGTATCAAAGAACCTAGTCAAACTTTCCCCATAATTCGTAAGTCATGATTCTTATTTCGAATCATTCAATCAAAAGAAATCTTCAAGTTTAGATAATCTGCAAAAGAATATGAGCATCAAATTGAAGGATATCCTCGGCCTCAATGCTCGTAACCACGAGTATTTATCTCGCTATAATTCGGCAGGAGCAAAGCGCATCGCCGACAGCAAACTCTTAACCAAATCTACTCTTCAAAAACACGAACTGCCCGTACCCAAACTCTACCGGGTTTTCCGGAAAGAATCGGACTTGGATAAATTCGACTTTACCAGGCTTCCTGAAAGTTTTGTGGTCAAACCCAACAAAGGCTTAGGCGGCGAAGGCATTATCGTCGTGGAAAAACCGGGTACCTTCGCCGGCGAGTGGATTACTGCCCAAGGCGACACCATCAAAATCAACGACTTAAAGCTTCACATTCTCGACATTCTCGCCGGCCGTTTTAGCATGGATAATCTCCGTGACTTTGCTTTTATCGAAGAACGCATCCGCATCCACCCAGCCTTTGCCAAATATGCCTATCACGGCACCCCCGATATCGGCATTCTGGTTTTCAATAAGGTCCCAGTCATGGCTTTTTTACGCCTGCCTACCAAAGAATCGGGTGGCCGGGCCAACATGTTTCAGGGCGCCATTGCTTGCGGTATCGATGTGGCTGCTGGCGCCACTACCTATGCGGCTTACTATTACAGCTACGTCACCTATTATCCTGGCACCAGAAGAAGGCTGCGCGGCCTTACTATTCCCGAATGGGACCTGGTCTTAGACATCGCCATCCGGGCTGCCGCAGCCGTCGGTTTAGGCTACATGCGCGCCGATATCGTTTTACAACCCTCCCTTAAACACCCGGGTAAGACCTTGCCTAAAGTCTTGGAAGTCAACGCCCAACCGGGTTTAAAAATTCAACTGGCTAACCGCGCCGGTCTTAAGCGTCGCTTAGAGCGCGTCGAAGGCCTGGAAATCGACACCCAGGAAAAGGGTATTAAAGTCGCCAAAGCCCTGTTTGCCGATCGCTCTTTAGCTCATCTGGGTAAAACCCTCAAACCAGTCACGGTTTTTGAAACTGTCGAAGTCGTCAACCAGCTGGGGGAGAAAGTAGCGATAAAAGCCAAAGTTGATACCGGCGCCTATCGCACCAGTATCGACAAAAATTTGGCAGAAAAACTCGGACTGCTTCGTACCGACAACATTCTTCTTCATAAACAATTTGAGAGCGCCCTAGGCGCTCATACCCGCGACGTCATTGCCATTAGCTATTACCTTAACGGTAGAAAAATCGATACCACAGCCAGTGTTATCGATCGCTCCAATTTAAAGCGCCCCATGCTAGTCGGCCGCCAGGATTTAAAGGGTTTTGTGATAGAATTCTCCCAAAAAATATGAAAAAAGGCCTAATAATTACTGTCAACGAGTCGCAAGTATTTTATGAGCCAGAGAGAATTCGAGAAGAGGCAAAAAAAAAGGGGATAGACGTTGATTGGTGGTTTTACGAAGACTTCGAACTTGAAATAAATCAGCAAGGAGTCCTCTGGAAAAACAGAAGCAGGCGGTGTGATTTTTCCCAATACCGCTGGGCGATAGTCCGATCATCAGTAAAAGACAACGGGGTCAATCACGCCGATCTAAAAGTATCGTTAATCCGTTCTTTGATGGCTACGAGAGTTCGAGTCCCCAACGGCAAGGCTTTTTTAGAATACTTACGTTTCTCCAAGCTCGTACAGCATATTCGGCTAGCACAAGCAAAAGTGCCAGTCGTTCCCAGCCAATTTATGTGTATCTTCAACCCAAAAAGCCTAAAAATTCCTTATCCAGTGATTGTAAAAAACACCTATGGAAGTCAGGGAAAATATGTATCCAAAGCCGCTTCGCCAACAGTATTAAGGCAACACGTCGAGCAATACAACCCGTCACAATCACTGTTACAGCAATTTTTACCAACAGGAGAAGATTATCGAATAATAGTAATTCAAGGTAAAGCAGTTGGAGCTATGAAGCGGATCGCTCCGCACGGCCAGTTCATCTCCAACATTTCAGCAGGCGGTTTTGCCCAACCCGTACCGCTCTCATCAGAGCTTAAAAAACTTTCTGAAAAAGCTGCCAAATTGTTTCATCTTGATTTTTGTGGCGTCGACATCATGTGCGACCCAGAGGGTATCCCGTACGTCCTGGAAGTCAACAGACACCCCCAATTTCAGGGGTTCGAAAAAGCAACAGGAATCAATGTAGCCGAAAAACTGGTAACAAGCGTCAGCGGAGCATAATACAGTGTCGCCACTAACTAACGTAGCCCACTCTATCCAGAGGTATTTTGACAACAACATGGCTTCATTAAGGTGGGAAAAACAACTTCATTATGCCGAACGCCTAGGCAAAATCACCGGTCAAAAGAAATATCTTGACCAAGTTGAACGGCTAATACCTCAGCAAATGCATGAGGCCAAGAGATTATGTGCACTTCTCACCAGCGACTGGTCACAGGAAGCAAAGGTGTTATTAGCCAGTGTTAAAGTCTTAAAACCAGCTGACAAACTCAAAATAGAGTTATACAAGTCAGATCCCTATCTATTAATAGTCTTTCGTTTTTTATGGTTCGTGTACAATTCGTGGCTCGTAACTCAAAAAGACCCGGCCCCGTTAGCTGACGATTTACTAGAAACCATCAGTCAAAAACTGCTAAAAAAAGAAACAGTTAGGGCAGTAAGTAGCAGGGTAGCTAATAGTTGTTATGCTCTCGAAAAAGTTTATAACGTTCCGCTAGTTGAGTCATACCTTAATACCGTCAACCTCCTTAAATCATCTAGAAAGCCTGATGAAATCACTAATTGGTATTATGGCCTTACCCACGTGCTTATCAATGAGTCGGGATATTATCAGCGTTTTATTCCGGAGTATCAAAACCGCCAGGTAACTAAACTTCTTATCAAAGACAGTCCCCGAATTATCCAAACTGAAAATATAGATTTAGCCTTAGAAACAGCCATCAGCACCCGTTTAACCGGAATTAGCCTTAATGCATATGAGACAAAGCTAAAAAAAAGGCTTTTATCCAAATACAACGGCATCTATATTCCCCACGAAGTAAGTACCAATATTAACGACACGGAACATCGTAACGTCCTTACCCTCATCTGGATTTTTCTCAAGGAAAAGCAGATTAAGCACTTCTACCCCCTCTCGTAATCCTCAAACTTCCTAAATCTCTGCCGATAAAATCATTTCTCACCTTCTTGACAACGAGCGTTAAAATTACCTAGTAATAAACTTCCACGGGCTGACACCCGTGGTATTCGCCCGCCTTAGGCGGGCGAGAAGTATGTTCTGCCTGGAATTCATCCAAGAGCTAACGCTCTTGGTATTCTTCCAGGTTCGAATAATCAAGCGGAGAAAAATATGACTTCACATCCAATTGAAATGGGCATGGGTCAGTTAGATTTTGATACCCGATCTCTATTTTTATATGATGGCACGCGTCTTGGCCTTACTCCTCTCGAGCAGGATGTTCTCTGTTTACTCTTCTCCAACAATGGCACTCCAGCCTTGCCTGATGAACTGGCAACCGTATTAAATACAAATTTTCAAGTAGCCACAGAACTTGATCTTCAAGGCAGGTATCCCGATTTTTACCCAACCACCGAAAATTCTGTTCTCAAGGCAATTTGTCACCTTCGCGAAAAGTTAGAATGCACCGGTTTGTACGGTTTCATTATCAATGATGGCAAGGGGCGAGGTTACCGTTTTAATCCTGACAAAGTACAACCTTTAAGCTTTCAGCTATCAGCTTTTCTCAAGTGATCTTCTTCTTGTAGCTTGCTTCTCGACAGCAGTCTCATGACAGGTACCACGGCTTTTTAAAAAATGTGGTAACCTGAAAATTGAAATGGCTTCCCGCAGAAAACTCACATCTGGCATGTGGTCGAGTATTTGGCCAGATACCTTCGTCGTAATAGGTATTACTATCTGCTTCGGTTTTATTTTTTTGTACCGGTTGGGCTACCAAAGCCTGCAAAGCTTCGACGAAGCCTGGTATGCCGCCATCGCCCGCAATTTAGCTACCGGCAAGGCTGCCCCCTTTTTTTCCCAATTTAACGGCGCCATCTACACCGACCACCCTCCCTTAGGCTTCTGGCTCATGGCCGCCTCCATGCGGTTGTTTGGCATCAACGAATGGGCAGCCAGATTTCCCCTTGCCCTCGCCGGCGTCGGGGGTTTATTGGCTTGCTATTGGTTAGCTAGAAGTATCGGCGGCAAGCAAGCAGGGTTGGTAGCCAGCCTGATGCTTGGCTCTTCACTCTGGTATGTTTTCCGTTCCCGCTCTGCCAACTTAGACATCCTGGTATCTGCTCTCATGACTGTGGCAGTAGCCTTACTTGTTTCGGCCCTTAAAAAACCCCGCCTCATTTATCTAGCCGCACTGGGCTGGGGCTTGGCCCTCTTATCCAAATCAGTGGTTGCCCTCACCCTCCTGCCCGGTTTTTTCATTTGGTTTCTAATAGTTCCTCTCAAAATAAAGCCCAAACTTTTCCTGTTTGCCGGCTTTGTCCTCATTCTTCTGGCAATCGTAATTCCCTGGTACCGTATTAATTATCTTTGGCACAGCAACTCGATTTTTTACAACCTGTTTACTATTGGCCTGCGCTCCGGCACCAACCACGTAAGTCTCGAGGCCGTTAACCAAAACCTTTTATATCTTCGAAGCGGCATTGGCAAGTGGTATTACCCCGGTTTAATCTCCCTCCCGGTCTCTGTCTTTCTTGTTTTCCTCAAAAAAATACCCTCAACCATTATCTATATTTATGTCTGGCTACTGGCCATCTTGACCCCCCTAGCTCTATCCGCCAAAACCGAAGTCTGGCACTTAATACCCGCTTACCCTCCCTTGATGGTAGTTTCGGCAATAACCCTATTTGCCTTAATCCGTCTGGTGGCGACTCATTTAACTCCGCTGTCTATCCTTGGCCGCAACTTCATTCCGCTACTGGCCACGGCCACTGTCGCCGTCTTGGCCCTACTCCAGCTGAAATCCTTCTGGACATTGGTAATTCCCTCCGCCTTCGCCGTCAGTCAGGAAGCGGATATTGCCAAGAAAGCGGCTATCTACCATCAGCCTTTATACCTCAAAGCCTACTTTTGGCCCGCAGCGGTCTATTATTCCGGCCAAGACTTCATTACTTTTCTCGACCTGGCTAAAGATGCCCATCAAGTTATGGTCACCCTCCTCCGCCAGCAGCCAGCGCGCGCCATGTTCATCGTGCCGTTCACTGAACTCGATTCATTAAGCCAAGAAGATGTGAACTTTACTGTTTTGGAGCGAAACTCTGCCTACGCCCTCATCACCGGCGCAGACTAAATTGACAACGCTATCAGAATGTTTTAATTCATTAGTAGTATTTCTTAATTCTTTCCTGGTATACAACACCCTGTCATGAAAAAGCTACTACGCACTATACGCATTAAAAAGGTTGTCGTAGGCTTAAGCGGCGGCGTTGACTCTGCCGTCGCCGCTTCCCGCCTTGTTGATGCCGGTTATCAAGTCACCGCCGTCTTTCTGGAATGTTATCAGGGCCCCGGTTGCCGCACCCAGGAGGATAGAAAAGACGCTCTCGACATCGCTCTCAAACTCAACGTCCCCTTCCAAGTTCTCGACCTAAAAAAACCCTACCACGACAAAGTAGTTGATTATTTTTTTAAAGAGTACCAGGCCGGCCGGACTCCAAACCCAGACACGATCTGTAATCGGGATATTAAATTTGGCCTTTTTTATGACTGGGCCATGGATAAGGGCTTCGACTATGTCGCCACGGGACATTACGCCAGGATCAAAGTCAAAAGTCCCGTCGAAGACGAAGCTCGCCTCTGGCGGCAAAAGTCAAAAGTCAAAAATACAACTAAAAATTCAAAGAATAACAATGAAAAAAACTACGAACTACGGACTACTCCCTACGAACTCCTGCGAGGCATCGACGAGCATAAAGACCAATCTTACTTTCTCTATCTTCTGCGTCAAGAACAACTCTCCCACCTCCTTTTCCCGGTAGGGGAGTCAACCAAAACTGAAGTCAGAAAGGAAGCCCAACAACGCGGCTTATCCGTCGCCGCCAAGCCCGACAGCCAAGGCATTTGTTTTATTGGTGAAGTCAATGTTAGAAAATTCTTGGGAAGTCGCATCAAACCCAAAAAGGGGAGGGTAATAACCAAAAAGGGGCAACCAATAGGTGAGCACGATGGCGTTTGGTTCTTCACCATCGGCCAACGGGGCGGCTGGCGATTAAGTCCGAGTTATCAACGGGTTTTTTCCGGGTCGCTTCCACCCCTATATATCATAAGAAAAAATGTGTCCAAAAATGAATTAATTATTGGACTCAAAGAAGATTGTTATCAAGATAAATTATCTATTTCCAATGTTCATTGGCTCCATGAGGACATCGAATCACGAATCACGAATCACGAATTAAGGGACTTGAAAGTAAAGATTCGTCATCAGGGTGAATTAATACCAGTTAAAAGCATTTCCGTAATTCAAAATTCGAAATTCTTACTTCAGCTCGCGAAGCGAGCTTTTGGGGTGGCGCCGGGTCAAGCGTGTGTCTTCTATGATAGAGAAGTTTGTTTGGGGGGAGGAACTATCAGATAAAAATGACTGGATGCTATAATGCATTGTTATGGAAGAAATTAATCAAAATCGACTTCCACAGGATTGCATGCGGGCTTCACAAAATTTAGATTGGGCTAAGGGTGTGCGAGCAGCTTACGTAATTGCCGATGTATTGATGATGTTATTTGCACATAAAGTCCCCGAATATAACCACTTAATTTTTTTAGAAGTTTTTGCCATTGGACTTATTGAGATGATAGGCGCTGGAATAAATACATTTCGTCGGGATATCGAATTTAAATTAATAGCTGATCGTTATCAGAACAACAATTAAATTAGCATAGAGGCTGAGTGATGTTTTCTTTCAAGCTGAAGTGCCCTCCCAGCTAAAGCTTCGGTGAGTAAATGTTTAGAGGTCTCACTTGTCATTGATTGGAAAAAGCGTTATGAACAATCTATGCCCAGAAGATATAATTCAAGGGAGCGTGAACCTAATCTCTTACCACCAGGCGACCTGACAGGATACGGTATTGAAATCCGTCACACTAGCCGAGAGTATCAAGAACATTTTGGCCTCAGCCCCGATGCAGTTCTCGTCGGCGTCGAATTGTTACCGAAAAAATACAACTTGATTCCCATCGGCCACTTCGATCAAGGAATATTCAGTACTCCTCCCGATCGAGCCCCGGACGTGAGAACACTATTAAATTCAAATCTACTCCAGGAACTTCCAGAAATTGCTGCCGCCTTGCAGGCCTGGCTAACCACCACTTCATCAGCAAGTGATCAGTAACTAGAAGAAATGATCTACTGGGTTGTTCCCGTCGTCGGCGTGGCTGACGGGCTGGCTTTTGGAGTAGTTGTCGGTAAAGGAGAAGTCCGTGGCGTTGCGCTCGGCGTCGCCATCAACGTCGGAATTGGCTTTGGACTGGGTCGAGGCAATGGCGTTGGTCTGCTAATCGGAGCCGGCGAGGGCACCGTTGACTGGGCTCCCGATCGAAAATCGCTGATGCGTTGGACCAGAAGGTAAGCGCTGGTTAACCCCCCGGCCAACACAAAAAAGATCAGTAATCCTAGGAGCGCCTTTTTACCCCCACTCTTTTTGCCGTTGGGCGGTTCACCGGGCATAGTCGGTACTCCCGGACTAACCGGAGTTAGGATAGTTGGTGTCGTTGCATCTGGCGTCATCGGCATTGGTTCAAAAGTAGGGCTTCCGCTAGGAGAGGGCATAGTTGACGCCGGCTCGGGCGTCGGAACAGTTGGTGCAGCTGGTATCGGTTCTACCGGCGTCGTCACCATCAGGGGCGGTTCAGGGATGGTAGAAGTCGGAGTTGGAACTATTGGTTCCGGCATTGGATTAACCGGTTCTGGCTCAGTTGGGGGAGTAGTTGGTTGAGATAGCGGTTGAGTTGGGCTGGTAGGCTCGGTGGGATTTAGCGCCGTCGGTGCCGCTGGCGTACCGGCCATCGGATCAGGCATTGTCGTCGGAGAATTCGGGTCAGTTGATTGGTCAGGCATACTTAATTTTGTAGCACGATTTATATTCTCAATGCAACCCCAATTTTAATAAGATCGTTTAATGACATCTTAAGAAAACAATCATCATTACTTGTTTACAGGATCTAGCGGCACGGATCAATCCACAAACCAATCCCTCTAGTTAGGTAATAGTAAACTGACCCTGACCCATCGGAGTAGATTAGCGTTTCCGTTTCCGGCTGGTAGCCGAGGAAAGTCAACCTCGTTTTTGTTCCCGGAGTTTCGTCAATCCACTGTAACATTCTGCCTTGAGAGTCAAGCACCACTCTTTTTCTATCATCATTACCTCCCACCGTATAGCTCACCATTCGGGCCTCGGTATCCACCACCACGCTACCAACCTCGGGTACCGCCGTTTTCGGATCGCTCGGGCCGATGAGCGATATCATCCAGACTTCATTTGACACTAAATCAGTCATCTCTACCACACAGCCATTATTACAATTAATTAATCCGGAGATTTTCGAGTCGAAAGGGTAAATCGTCAAATCACGAGAGTTTTTATCGTCCGCAGTTGGCAAAGGCAGGGGATAGCTACAAAAGTCCGGCTGGGGCGTCAGCTTGGTGAGGCGCAGCTTCGTCCCCGTCAGCCCTAAAGCCAGGGCACTTCTAGCATCATAGCCGGACAAATTAATTACCACTAAAACAGTCATCAAACCGATCGTCAAACCCAAGCCTACTAAATGGAGTACAATTGCCATACGGGAAGTCATCGTTTTGTTTTGATTGTACCTTAACTAGGGGCTTTTGAAAGATTCTGAAACAAGTTCAGAATGACCTTATTCGTCATGCTGAATTTACTTCAGCATCTCCACCACCAACCCATTTTTATGGCAGTAACGGCTCATCAATTTACTAAACCCGTCTCTTTTTTGTTACTGTGGTTACTCATTATCCTTGGTATCTTTCTCCGTGTTGACCGCGGCGACCGCTTTCCCGTTTACCAAAACGACGACGGCCTTTTCTATACCTGGGCGGGCTTATCCATGTTAGAAAACTTCTCAAGCCCCACCAGCCTGTCTGTCTTTGAAACCAACAACCCTTTCTTAATCTGGCGCTCCCAATATATGCCCTTTGAACCGGTCCAAGAATTCGGCTTTCGGATTGTCCGGCCTTGGTTTGACCTGCCGCCACTGGGCACGCTTCTCATCAGCCTGCCAGCCTATGCTCTTGGCTACCGCGGTTTTAGCCAAATTCCCCACCTCATTGTCCGCTTGCCGGCTTTTGTCGCCAGCGTTTTTACTCTGCTTGGCACTTACCTTTTAGGCAAATCGTTATTCGGTAGGGCCAGCGCTCGTTGGGCTCTAATCTTCTTCGCTGTCTGGCCGCTGGCCGTCTTTTCCCACCGCCAAAGTTATTTGGAGAACATCTTGACTCCCTTTATCCTCCTTGCCCTCTGGGCGTTCTATCGACTCTACGCACTACGCTCTACGCTCTACGCAACTAATGTTCGCCGCTGGCTGTGGCGACTGGTCCTATTATGTGTGATGATTGCCGGCTGGATTAAAATCCCCGGCTTTGGTTTATCCTTAGTCATCGCTTATTGGCTACTGGCTAAAAAAGACTGGTTTAGACTCAAACAACTTTTTACCGTTACTCTCATCTCCTTTGGCCTCTATCTCATCTATGGTCACTTAATCGGCGGTCCCGCTTTCTGGCAGACGCTAACCAATCAAGCGGGCAGGGGAGCGTATCTAACGAGTTGGTTTTACATGCTCACCACTCCTGACGTTTTTGGCCCCATTCGCGACGGCTGGTGGCTTCTAGGCTGGCTGGCTCTCCTCTGGGTCGGCTCCCGGCCAGGCAAAGCCAACCGTTTTTTGCTTATTAATACTATTTTGTGGATGGTTGTCATTTTCGTTACCTCCGGCCGGGAAAACACCTCTCCCTGGTACCGCTACCCTTTGTTTCCTTTTTTGATGATTGCCCTCGGTGAAGTCGTCAGAGAGTTCTGGCACTCCGTCACTCAAACCCGAGCTGTTAGTCAAACGGGTTTTATCTGGGCCGTTCTCTTTTTCCTTTTCGGTCTGACCGGTTGGGAACTGGCCGGCTTTACAGTCGGAAGTAATGTTCTCCGCTTCGGTATAGTCATCGTCATCGCTGTCTTCTTCACGAGTTTAGTTTCTAACCATCGCGTCAACCGCCTCATCAGTCAATTAGTTGCAGCTAGCCTGATTGGTTTGATGCTTTTAGGGAATATCGCCGCTGTCCGCCGTTATCCATTCTTGCGTTGTCCTCCCGGCGAATGCCTGGAACCCACTAAACTTTCCATCCCCTTTTCAATCGAATAGACACATTATCATGATTACCAAAGTTGCCAAAAGTGTGTAATTGGTGTATATAAAACCCGCCTGCCTTTAAAGGCATCATGGCACCATCACTAGCACAATCCTTCTACCTACCGAAAAATTCAGACGGAGAGTATCTTCCTTTTCCTTCTTCAATAATTCCGGACGGCACCCAGTGTATTCTTTCAAAAGAAGGGATAAGGCTGCTAAACGGAATGTTTAACACCGGTCTTTTGGAAGGAGAGATTCTCCAAAGGACATCAGGCTCCTGCCTATTTGATCGTTGTGGTCTGGGGTTAGCCGGATTAGCTACACCCGACGGCCTTATCCTCTGCATTCCTGTTGATAAAGATGTTTTTTCCGAAATCAGGCCTTCCAGCGTTACCGACCCCAGCCGCCGTTAATAAAATGACCAGCCTTATCGAACTCAACGCTCAAGACGGTGATATAGTCAGCCTCACACCCCAAGGGTTAATAGAGCTAGTCGCCTATTTGTGGGAGAACGTAGAATCAGATAGTACTGGAATCCTTATCGATTCTCTTTTACCCATCGTTCTGGTAGGCGCCTTCCAGCCTAGCGGTAACCGAGTCCGCCTCCATCTCTTTGAAAACGCCGGCACTAGCGCCAACCCCGACATCCGTTTGGTAATAGGAATTCACTGGTGGACATTAGCCGATCCCAGTTTTTTCGCCGCCAAAATAGACGACCTTTTAGAAGCCGTGACGCCCGACCAGAACCGACCTCTCCACGGGGAGTAGTCGGCAACGAATCTCAAACCCCTTGATTTTTCTCCAAGTTTTGCTATAGTAGCTTCACCCTGAGCGAAGCCGAAGGGCGTGCTCATTTGAATATGACGTAACTTTCTGACCAAGTCTCGGGTCCGCCAGCTGGCGGATCATATCTACCCCGACCTGGTCGGGGTTATTTGTAGGCCAAAATGGCAGGAGAAAATCAGAGTAATCCTCTAATTGATCTGGGAAAACCGGTTGAGATTACGTCACTAGAGTTAGCAAATCTTAGAGAAACATTTGAATTTTTAACAAATCAATTGCTGAGAGGGCAGATAACCTTACAAACTTATCAGTCAATTGTTGAGAGCCTTGAACAAAGACTAGCTAGAAAAGAAAATGAGCGGTATTTGTACGAATCGGGAAGCCCACCGATTATAATTTAGCTCATTATCAAATAATTCTCTGCCCAAAAAGGAACAACCATGACCACCATGGCAGAAATAGAAACAATCTTAGCCCAACAAGGAAAACAATTGCGAGTGGGTGATCGATTGAATCTAGATAAAAAAGGTCAACGAGCCGTGGCAGGAGAGCTAAGTGATCTGCAAGAGGGATGGACTGCTGTAGCTGTTTGCATCGCTCAATTTAGAGCTTACGGCATTCCGGGAGCTTTGATTGAGCCCATACTTAGACATTCATCTGGTGAAGAAATATTGGGAGGAGGTAGGCGGCTTATCGGTAACGCTGATGATTATTTCCAGCCGCCAACCGAATAACGAATTAACAATCTAATAAAAAACTTTTGCCCATAAGAAACCTAATGACAGCAGAAACATTAGCAGGCTACATACTATGGTTAGAAGAGTTTGGATGTGGATTAGCACCGGACAAAATCAGTATTGGTCGTTTGACAAGAAGTGCTCGTTTTGATCCCATATTAACGGAGGAAGAGTTAGCTGCATTTTTTAGAAAGCGAGATGAAATATTGCCAATCAAGAGCTCATTAGATCAATCGGAATTGCCAACCGAATAACAATCAGAAAATTAACAATATAATTTCTACAAGCTATTAGCTATAGACTATAGACTATCACTTATAACCTACCGACTATTGACTATCAACTATTAACTAACTTGGCACCTTAACCCATACTGCGCATTAGCGAGTTCGCGCAAACTGCTTATTCAGCCGTTTCGCGACTCTAATGTTTCGTAGGGTTGCGGTGCTCCCCCCCTCGACGGGGGGACTCGCACCTTAAAAATTCAATAATCAAAAAGTTTTCAGTTTTCTGTTCTCAGTTTTCAGTTTCTACTGATTACTGTTAACTGATGACTGATTACTATTTGGTAGTCCCAGTACTAATCGCCACAGTACCATTCGGTACGTGGCAGAGCTCGACTTGCTCAAAACTGCTGTTTAGCCGTTTTCGCATTCGGGTTCCAGTACGGGACTAGCCAGGTCGAGACGGACTCGACTTGGCAGTTTCAGATGTGGTAGGAAGCGCGGAAAACCAGCTTCTTATTACATCGTAATTAAGAAGTGTTTTCCGTCAATTTATAGAAGGAAGTTTTTTGTCCCGCTCTTGAGCCTGAATGCCGAAACGGCTGAATAAGCCGTCTACGGCAAGTCAAGCGAACAGGGCGGGGCTACAAAAATTTTCCTTCGGAAATTTTTTTGAGAGTTTGATCCTGGCTCAGGATGAACGCTGGCGGTGTGCTTAAGGTATGCAAATCGAGCGGCCCACTCTTTTTGGTTATTATCTGATACCATGACTGCATGTATTACGTTTATGTTTTAAAAAGCCAAAAATATAAGCAGTTGAAAATATATATCGGAATTACAGCCGATTTAAAAAGTCGAGTTGCCCAACACAACAACAAAGAAACCATATCAACTCGATTTGGAATTCCTTGGAAGTTAGTCTATTATGAAGCATTCCTACACAAAAATGATGCTATTAGAAGAGAAAAAAGGCTAAAAGTTGGAACCAGTGCAATTGGCTTTTTAAAACGAAGAATTAAACAGTCATTGGATAGTAATTGAAAAGAGTGGGCAGCGGTGAACGGGTGAGTAATGCGTAGGAATCTACCTCTTGGTGGGGAATAGCTCGCCGAAAGGCGGGGTAATACCGCGTAAGTAACGCCACATGGCAACATGTGGCGTTAGATAGGCCGTAACTGGCCGCCGAGAGATGAGCCTGCGTGCTATCAGCTTGTTGGTAGGGTAATGGCCTACCAAGGCGATGACGGCTAGGGGGCGTGAGAGCGCGATCCCCCACAAGGTCACTGAGACACGGGGCCTACACCTACGGGTGGCAGCAATCGGGAATCTTGCGCAATGGGCGAAAGCCTGACGCAGCGACACCGCGTGTGGGAAGACGCCTTTCGGGGTGTAAACCACTGTGGCAGGGGACGATAATGACGGTACCCTGCTAGAAAGCACTTGCTAACTACGTGCCAGAAGCCTCGGTGAAACGTAGGGTGCAAGCGTTATCCGGATTTACTGGGCGTAAAGGGTTTCGTAGGCGGAGAAACTAGTGGCGGGTGAAAGCCCACGGCTCAACCGTGGAATTGCTCGTCATACGGTTTTTCTAGAGTCTGTTAGGGGAGGCTAGAATTCTCGGTGGAGGGGTGAAATCCGTTGATATCGAGAGGAATGCCAAGGGCGAAAGCAGGCCTCTGGGGCAAGACTGACGCTAAGGAACGAAAGCTAGGGTAGCAAACCGGATTAGAGACCCGGGTAGTCCTAGCCGTAAACGATGGATACTAGATGTCCCTTCCGCTGAAAGCTGAAGAGAAATGTCTAATTGACCTAATTGCTCTAATTAACGTAATTAAATTCCCAATTTTCAAATAACCTAATGAAGCTTGAGATTGGTGTTTGATTAGAAATTAGAATAATTAGAAATTGGTCATTTCCAAAAGCTTCTGCTTTTGGTGGAGGGGGTGTCGTAAGCTAACGCGTTAAGTATCCCGCCTGGGTAGTACGGCCGCAAGGCTAAAACTCAAAGGAATTGACGGGGAGGCGCACAACCGGTGGAGCATGTGGTTTAATTCGATACAAAGCGATGGACCTTACCTGGGCTTGACATGTACCTGCACTCCCGTAGAAATACGGGATTCTTCGAGAGTGGTACACAGCTGCTGCATGGCTGTCGTCAGCTCGTGTCGTGAGATGTCGGCTTAAGTGCCGTAACGAGCGCAACCCCTGTCCCGTGTTGAATATTCACGGGAGACTGCCTTACAGCAAGTAGGGAGGAAGGAGGGGATGACGTCAAGTCATCATGGCGCTTACGTCCAGGGCCACACACATCCTACAATGGGAAGGACAACGGGTTGCGACCCGGCAACGGTGAGCTAATCCTTCAAACCTTCCCTCAGTTCGGATTGGGGGCTGCAACTCGCCCCCATGAAGTCGGAATCGGTAGTAATCGCGGATCAGCAGACCGCGGTGAATACGTTCTCGCCTCTTGTACACACTGCCCGTCAAGCCAGCAAAGTTGGCAGCGCCCGAAGTACCCCTCACCTTTACCCGGAACAGAACACGGCTGAATAAGCAGACGTTAAGTATCAGAGTAAAGGTGAGGGGGTCTAAGGCGAGGTCAGCGATGAGGACTAAGTCGTAACAAGGTATCCGTACTGGAAGGTGCGGATGGATCACCTCCTTTCTAAGGAGTTTGGGTTACCCCCTCACGCGGGTAGCCTTTCCCGATGTAAATCGGGATAAAACCAAAGAGCTTCCTACTACATCTGAAACTATATTAGCCATCAGCCATCGGGCAACAGTAAGTAATTTGACCAATCATTATTTACTGCTCATTATTCATTACTTTCTGCTCTCTTTTTTCTACTTCTTACTCATTAATTATTATCCTTTATGGCCATCAATTCTCCTGAACAGAACACACCAATTGAACAGAGTCTGGGTTACTATTTAGGACCTTCTAATCTGGCCAAGACCGTTGAAGGCCTTAGCCTCCTGGCTGGTTTAACCTTAGAAAATCCCGCCGTCATCGCCGTCGCCGGCCTCCTTCTAGTTGTTAACGTCGCCACCGACGTCGTCATTATTGGCGTCAAAATCCTTCCCCATCTTTCTTCTCCGCCGGAAGATTAATTTCTCAAAAATTCCTAGAGTTAACTTCTTCTCCATCAACTAGACTGTTTCTCTCCAGGAAATAGGACGTATAATACGGCCAAGAAATGAATTATCTTACCCCCGAACAATCGCTGATTATTCGCATCGATAACGCCAGGGTTATCCAGGGTTGGCTTAACGCCGGCTTCTCTTGGCCAACGGAAACCCCTCCCGACCTCATCGCCGCCGTTACCGCCTTACTGGCCGGCAAAGACCCCACTCAAATTATTCACCATCACGACCTTCAAGCATCAATTCTTGATAATACTTTAAGAAGCTCTCCCAGAAACGGCAAATAGCCAAAAAAAACCGGCTTTGGAGAGGGCGTAATGCCAAAGTGACACAATGTGTCACACTCTCCGCAGCCGATTCATCCGACTCATAAAAACCATTTAGACGAACACCAGAGGTGCTCGCCATCAATAGCTCTTACGAGCCGGGTTAAACACTGTGATTTTGGGAAGAGGCTTTTCCCCTTTAAGCCTCTTCCCTTAGGATAATTGCTGATGCCCCTGGCTAGGCATCCTCCGAGCCTCTACTCCAGGGGCACAAAAACGCTATCCGTCTTTGTCGACCATCTTGGCCAGCAAGGTTCCGGTATCAACCGGAGACCATGGACGACTGGACCACCAGTCCAAACTCAAGTACAAGGCCTTTTCGAGGCCTCCGTACTCGCCAAAGGTAACTTTCTGGAGCGTACCATCTATTGACTGGCTCCAGAGGAAATTGCCTTCGGCAATCCAGAGCGCGTCAGTCTTATTGCGCTCCGGATTGAGCCAGAGACCTGTCGCCAGGGAATTGAGGGGAGCCAAGCCGAGGAAATTCCACCGCGAAAACCCCTCGAAGGCGACAAAGGCTTCGTTACCTCGAGGATTAAAACTTACCAGGCGGCCGCTTTGCGTAGTTGGGTACGAGCTAGTTCCCTTGATGTTCGTAAAGGCAATGCCATCTGGGTCTTCTACCGCAACCCATAGGCCATCGGGGCTTACAACCGGATTTTCTCCTTGGGTCAGAAACTGGTTAAAAGACCCAGTTCGGTCAGTCTTAAAAGTGCTCCCGAACGGATCTTCATACAAAATCACCCAATCAGAATTCCAATCGTTTGCCACAGCATCGAACAACGGTGTTCGCCACACCCCATCTACGCTGGCGACCCAGAGTAACCCATTGAAAATGTACGAGAAGAAACAGCCGTCAGGGCTGATAGCCGGGTCTTCTCCTTCCAGGATAAATTTCTCCTGGGCTAGAGTTCCTGCCTCGATCATTTGGCGGTGGATCTCGCGGGCCCCATCGATCTCAAGCGCGGCGAGAAGCTCGCCGTTCTTGAGGCAGTCGATCAACTGCCTCGGGGGAGCCGGGGGTTGCCGACGGCGGCCTCCACGACTAGAGGTAGTTTCACCATCTCCACCAGGCCCAGGCTGGGGTTGAGGCTCCGGCTGGGGGACAGGCTGGGGAGTGGGCGCAGGGCATTGGTCCGCCTCCCACTCATGGTTGTTTACCGGCGGGCCTTTCGGCTCCCAGTACTTGTCGTGGCATTTGCCGGCACTGTCCCAGTGCCGGTACCAGCCGGGGGGTCGGTGGTCACCAGCGAGGGCCGGTGTGACCAAGACCAAGACGAAAATAGTTGCCAGCAAAACGCTGGTCAGTTTCTTAAACATGGTGTTCTCCTTTTAAAAAATCGAGTTTGGCTTTTGCCGGGGCGCCCATCAAACGGCAAAAACTCTGGATTCGCTTTCTTGCTGCTGCGTTTCTATCTTCGGCAGCGCAAGCAGGCCACGATTATGCCTGGATTTTCCAGAGCCGTTAGGCTCCAGGTCGCCTTAGGCGACAAGGGTTTTCTCCCTCTGGTGAAAAATCTCCTTTTCTTTGTGAAAATGGCCCTCTACGAAGGGCAGACCAAAGACAAATCTGCGACTAGTGAATAATTTATCTTCACTCTGCCCCTCGCCAAGGGAATCAAAAAGAAAGGTTCGGCCCCCTTCGGAGGGGCACAGCGCCTTAAAGAGAAACCATGTCAAGTTTGGCAAACCCCGTCAGACGGGGTAAACCATGTCAATCACAGTGTTTGTTAAGGTGCGAGTCCCGCCATAAGCGGAGCCCACCTTGTGTAAAGGCACCAAACCAGGCAGAGAAATAAAAGCGAAATTTTATAGCCTACCCGAAGGTGCCAGGGTAGATATAGCCTATAGCTAAAATAGCTATAGGACAGAAGATTATACCGTAAAATCTTTTAAAAGCAACCGATAGTATAAGTTTGAATGTTTCCTAAGCGTCCGGGACTTAATCATGCTGAACTTGCTTGCCCTGTTTACACAAAGCGAAGCCAAGTTTGACTTGGCTAAGTCGAAGTGAGTGTATCGAAGGATTTCAGCATCTTGATTGAAAGGCGAGATCCTGAATTAAATTCAGGATGACCTTGTTGTGGGACTGAAAGCGGTATCCAAACCACTCCCGAAGTTAAATTTTTCAGACTAATCACCTTTATCGAAATCTGCAAATTGACAAAGCCTATTTATTTTGAGACTCTTGAAGAGAAATGGAACCTGCTCCCATCCCTAAGGACGAAACAGCCAGATTAAAAGCTGTCGAGGACTTGAAACTCCTCGATACCCCTCCGGAAGAACGTTTCGACCGCATCACTAGTATTGCCTTAAGACTATTTAACGTCCCCATTTCCACTATTACTTTGTTAGACAAAAATCGCGAATGGCATAAGTCCTGTCAAGGCTTGGATCAACGTCAATCCGAACGGGCCTACTCCTTTTGTGGGCACGCCTTGTGGCAGGACGATATTTTTATCATCGAAGACGCCACTAAAGATCCCCGCTTTGCCGATAACCCCATGGTAGTCAACGCTCCTCATATCCGTTTCTATGCCGGCACCTCACTTTTTTCTCTCAATGGCCAACGAGTTGGCACTCTTTGTATCAAAGATACCAAGCCCAGAAAATTTTCTCCTGAAGATCAACAAATTTTGAAAGATTTGGTAGTTTGGGTTGAATTAGAAGTAAACTGGTACAACCTCTCTGCACGCCCCCGCCGTCCTAACTGGTAACCTAGGGTTGAAACCGTTCCAACCAATTATCTAGATATCCGATACCCTGGGGCTATGGCTTTTGAAATCGTCTGCCTTCTTGAGTAATACATTCTCCGGATTCGAGGTGAATCGAATTAGTCGCTTTCCAGCAATTACCCCAATCGGTTATGGGTGCCGCCAAAAATTCAAGCGATGCCAACACCGTCTCTTGCTCCTGATTCGGTTGCACTTGGCCGGGAAGAATTATCCGGTAGAGGAAACCATTGTAACTCGTTTGCAAAACATAGCTTGGCCCCACCGCTTCCGTCGACACCGAATACCCTTCGGGTAGGGCAAACACATGCCAACTTCTGCCCGCCAAAATTCGCTGGCCGCTGGCTTCAATCTCACCATACGTGGTCGCCGTCAAATTTCCCACCGGTTGCGCCTTAAACTTCATGGCGGAGATACCACCGGCATTAAGACTTACCTCTGTTCTCTGGGGGTCAGTCAGGGGCGTCACGGCCAGAAACATCGTATCCGGGTAGTCAAAGCTGAAGCCAAAAGTAGTATTGCGGTAGGTATTTGTCCCCGGTTGCTCAAGGGTAGTGGTCACCGCTCGCTCCACCATTCTTTCTTCAAATTGGAATAGTGCCGTTGGCAGATAGCGCTTGGCGTAAACAATTACCCCGATAGTGGGAATAGCCAGGATGAGAGGCAGAAGAAATGGTTTCAGGTAATTCCGTTGTAGCTTCTTTTCATGCCATTTCTTCACCGTTTCCGTTTCCGGCTGACTTTGTGGACGATAAATAGACTCTTTGCTGCTGGGCAAACGCTCTCCTTCTCTCGGTCTGTAGGCTGGGGGAACTGCAGTAAGTTTTTGGGGCATTAGTGTCAGTGTAACATACTAGTCTCTCACTCTCTATTCGTATCTGGCTGAGTACTCCGGTCTTTAGACCGGAGATGAAAGCCAGAAAGAACATACTGCTTCCCCGTCAGGGGAATACTACGGCCTTTAGGCCGTAGTAGTTTATTCCAAGAAAGCAGAGAACCCAGGCCTCTTAGGCCTGGGGTGAATGCGGTCTAAATCAATGAGCGTCAGCGAATTCAAAGCGGGACGTCAAACGTCCCTGCCACGTTTGACGTGGCGGAACATTACGATCCGCCCTGGCGGAGAGTAACATCGGCCAAGTCTGACTTGGCTTAGATATACTTCTTCTCCCGAAGGGAGAAAACCGAGGCCTCTTTATCCAAAGCAGAGTCGAAGGATTAGGCCTCGGAAGTTTATCATGTTGGTATGATAAAATGTTTTAATCTGGGCTGGTGGCTCAGTGGCTTGCCCCTCCGAAGTTCTGAGTTAATCGAAGGACGAAGGGGGGTAGACCTGCCCGCCGCATTTTTTGAAATGGGCGAATAGCTCAGTTGGTTAGAGCGCGTTCCTGACCCGCCCGACACGCTTTGACACAATTTGGGTGAGTAGTTCAGTGGTAGAACGCTATCCTGATAAGATAGAGGTCCGTGGTTCAATCCCACGCTCACCCACCAAATCTCCCTTTGACAAGTTAAGAACACCCAATCATAGTAAAACTATGCTCAAAGACAAACCGGTGACAGAAAAACGATTGATTACAGTTCTTGCAGATTTTTGGGAAAAGGTCGCCTGGCCTGTGTTAGATAAACGCTTTCAAGAAGAGAGACAACTGAATCACGGCAACTTCCGAGACATAAAGCGCCAATTAAGCGAGATTAAAACAGATTTGGCCGACACTCCCACGCGACAGGAATTTGCCGAGCTCAACCAAAGAGTCAATCACCACCTCGCCAGCCATTAATGCTTTGACACCTCACCAGTCCCAGCGTATTCTCAAAGCGTGAAAGCTTCTTTCTCCTTGGTAATTACCTTTGGTTTAGTAGTCGTCAACTGTCTAGTTTTATACAAACTAAGTATCTCAGCAGGCCTATTTGGCGGCGGGACTCAACTAATTGATTTTGACGCCTATTATCGCCTCACTGACGAAATCAAACTCGGCCACAATCCTTATACCGTTTCCGCCACTCAAACTCTTGGCCCACCCTCGGTCATCATCCCTTTTATCCCTTTTGCCTTTTTTCCTATTCATCTGGCTCGCCAGCTTCTTATCGCTTTAAATCTAGCTGCCGGCCTTGCCCTCTCATGGCAACTCGCTAGACGTCTCTTTCGGAAGCAATCCCTGACAGCCTTTCTTATTTTGAACGTTATCTTTTGGTCTGCCTTTGTTAGTCGCTATAGCCTGCTCATGGGCCAGCCCAACATTTTCTTAACCTGGCTCCTCACCCTCTTTCTCACCACCAAAAATCATTCTCTTCAGGGAGTGCTCCTCGGTTTTCTTACCCTTTTTAAAACCTACTTTATTCTCCTCTGGTTAGCCTTCCGCCGCTTTCCCCAGGTAATTAAAATTGCCCTCGTCACCTTCGTCGGAGTTATAATGATACTGAGCCCTGTCCTCAAACCGGCCTGGTATCAGTATTATCTCATCAACCGTTTACCCAAACTTTTTACCACCATCCCCATTCCTCAAGACCTTGACTACTACAACCAATCAATCAAAGCCACCGTTGCCCGCTTTAATGTTCCCACTCTCTATCTTCCTCTCTATATCCTCATCACTGCCCCTTTAGTAGTTAAGGTTATCCGCACCAAGAACGTCTATTTAGCAGTTACAGTTTCTCTTCTGGCCTCTCCCGTCATCTGGCAATACTATCTCGTTTTTCTTTTTCCCGTCCTGGTTTACTTATCAAGTCGAAAAATCTCACTCCCTCAAAAACTTCTCCTCGCCGCCGCTTGGCTTTTGTGGTGGCTCAACTTTCCCGTTCTCAACCAACTCCCCAAAACTCTCTGGTCATCCCTTCTCGCCTCCCACTACCTCATTTCACTATTGTTAATCGCCTTCCTTACCTCAAAAACCCAGAATACGACGAGAATTGACAGAAACCAGTTTTAGCTTATAATCAAAATTCTCCGATAATCAAAATTGATTCCCAGGGAAACATCAGTAAATAGAGTAAAACTAAATGAGAAACTTAACAGAAATCAGCAGGCGTTTTTGCAATTTGTTCGGCATAATCACTCCCGGCCAAGATAGGGAATTGTGGAATGCAGAAATGGCTGCCGCCCTTAATTTAGTGGAACATTTAAGCACTGGCGGAACCTTGGGTTTGGAAGGTGAAATCGAAGCCCTAGAGGCGTTGAGAGCTGATCCCCAATTAAAGAGCATCGTGGAAATTACTGACGAAAGCTCTCAAGCAGGTAGTCAAAGCCAGACGCTTTAGAGTTAATCTTGACGAAAGCTATCTAGTTTGTTAGACTAGCCTCGCCTTTAACTATGGTAAATCGCCCAACATCAAAAACACTTTCAGAGGGGAGACCTCGTCGGCTGTAATCACAGCCTTAATCCTTCAATCTCCTCTTTGAGGAGATTTTTTTATTCCAAAAGGCTTAACAGACCAATTACGGTGAACCGACCGCAAGATCGGAGGACTGGGCCCGTGGCACAACTGGCTAGCGCGCCACATTTGCAATGTGGAGGTTGAGGGTTCGAGTCCCTCCGGGTCCACCACGTAAATGATTGATTTTATCAATCAACGTGGTAAACCGTTTAGATCACGAGGTAAGTCTTTATGTAAATGAAGGTTTACCCCGTGATCGCGAAGCGATTTTACGGGCACCTTAACAAGTCAAGATTTAGAGTGTGATCAGTAGACAGGTAAAACTTCACTACTTTCTTTTTTCTACTCACTACTCATTGTTTACTGTTCATTACTCATTGTTTTTTATGTTCTGTAAGATTTCGTCGGAAGAGTCATTGAGCCGCGTTCAGTTTATGAACGTGGCGAAACCCCGTACTTGAGCCCGACTGCCGATGCGGCTGAATAAGCCGTTAGCGGCATGTCGAACGAATAGTACTGGGAAGGATTCAAAGTTATTTCGCTAAGGCAAGTAGTGGATGCCTTGGCAGAACGTGCCGAAGAAGGACGTACTAGGCCACGAAAGGCGTCGGGGAGTTGCCAAGAAACTGTGATCCGGCGGTGTCCGAATGGGGAAACCCCCGCCTGTGAAAGCAGGCGGACTCGTGCATAGCACGAGGAATTTCTAATTGCTCTAATTTCTAATTTCTAATCAACAACAGGCAAGAATTTTAAATTGTGTTTGGGTGTTGATTAGGTCAATTAGGTTAATTAGTCATTAAGGAATTTCCCGTGCTGTGCACGGGGGGGTACCCGGGGAACTGAAATATCTTAGTACCCGGAGGAAAAGAAAACGAATGAGATTCCCTTAGTAAGCGACGAGCGAAAAGGGAACAGCCTAAACCCCTCACTCTTTGTGTTCGATATACTATTAAGCATGTTTTACTTATATGTGCTCTTTTCTTCTTTAGGTAAGAAATTTTATATCGGTAGCACATCCGATCTGAGAAAGAGATACACCTCTCACCTTAAAGGAGAAAACTTTGCCACCAAAAACTTGAAAGATTGGAAATTGGTGTATTACGAAGCGCATCTTTCTCGTAAGCAAGCGTTTCACCGAGAGCAAAGTTTGAAGAAAAGAGCTCAGGCGTGGCGTGCATTAAAGAAGCGTATCATCGAAGATAAAGAGTGAGGGGGGTTACAGGACCCTAATGTGGGATAGTGAAGGATAGGATAACCAGCTGGAAAGCTGGGCCATAGACGGTGACAGCCCCGTGTCCGAAATCCAACATTGCCCTAGGGGTATCCTAAGTACTCTCGGAGACGGCAAACTCCGTTAGGAAGTTGGGGTGACCACACTCCAAGGCTAAATACACGTTCTGACCGATAGTGAACTAGTACCGTGAGGGAAAGGTGAAAAGAAGGGTGGAAGACCCAGTGAAATAGTACCTGAAACTACTTGCTAACAAACAGTCAGAGCCACGCCACTTTGTTGTTGAATTGACATTTTGGAAGATGAACAAATCATATAATTTGTTTGCCTTCGGAATGTTTATTCGACGATAAAGTGGCGTGGTGATGGCGTGCCTATTGAAGAATGAGCCGGCGAGTTAACGCCATATCCTTGTCTAAGGTACTTTGTACCGGAGGCGGAGTGAAAGCGAGCGTGAATAGCGCGTTTTTGGATATAGCGTTAGACCCGAAACCAGGCGAGCTAACTATGGCCAGGGTGAACCCCGAGGAAACTCGGGGAGAGGCCCGCACCGGTGTGCGTTGCAAGGCGCTCGGATGAGCTGTGGTTAGAGGTAATATGCCAATCGAGCCTGGAGATAGCTGGTTCTCCCCGAAACATATCTTGGTATGGGCTTGCGTTAAGCTTGATGGGGGTAGAGCACTGGATGGTCCCGATGGGGAAACCCGTTGGGATCAATCAAACTCCGAATACCGTCAAGTGTTCCGCAGGACTCAGTCTACCGGGGCTAAGCTCGGTGGGCAAAAGGGAAACAACCCAGACCCTCGTCTAAGGTCTCTAACTCTTTGCTTAGTGGGAAAGGAAGTCATACTCCAAAAACACCCAGGAGGTCGGCTTAGAAGCAGCCATCCTTGAAAGAAAGCGTAACAGCTCACTGGCCGAGGAATATGGCGCCGAAGATTTACGAGGCTTGAAGCAAAGGACCGAAGACAGGGATCTTGTCCGAAGGACAAGAATGATGAATAAATACCAATGGCCAATAAGTACCAATAAATACAAATGAATAATCAACGGTTGAATCATTCATCATTGGTGCTCATTGGTAGTATTTGACATTTGTCATTCTCGCCCTTCGGGCGAGGTGGTAGGGGAGCATCCCGAAGGCAGTGAAGGTGAGCTGTAAGGCTTGCTGGAGCGTTCGGGAGCGAGAATGCCGGCATAAGTAGCGAAAAGCTGGTGAGAATCCAGCTCGCCGTATACCCAAGGTTTCCGAAGCAACGTTCGTCAGCTTCGGGTTAGGCGGCCCTAAGGTGAGCCCCGCTCTTTCTGTATCTCATTGTGAAAGAGGTATGATGATGTAGAGGAAGCTATAAACTACGTCTATATACTTCTCCATCGCGTAAACGGAAGACATTACATTGGTTTTAGCTCTGATTTAAAGAGAAGGATTAAAGAACACCAAGCGAAGAATAAATACTGGGAGTTGGTATATTACGAAGCTTATCGAGATGAAAAAGAAGCTAGTATCAGGGAAAGTAAACTAAAACAATATGGAAGTAGTTGGAAACAGCTTCGAAAAAGAATTAAAAAGAGTATGCGATTTGATGAGAGATGGAAAGAGCGGGGGTAGCCGATGGATAACGGGTTAATATTCCCGTTCTTGGAGTAGTGCGTTATTGGTCTTGATCCGGCTTTGCCGGACCGAGGCTATCAGTTGGGGCAGGACGCAGTTTGCTAGCCTAAGCGTTTTATTGATTTAGCGTCTAAGCGATTAGATAGATACGGTAGGAAAATCCGCCGTGTCGTTTAACTCGAGTCGTGAATGAGATTCTGGTAGCAATACCGGGAGATTTGGGTGACGTAAGCTGCCAAGAAAAGTGTCGCAACGAGCATTATTTCAAGCCGTACCAACAACCGACACAGGTGGGTGAGTCGAGTAGACTAAGGCGAGCGGGGGAACCCCCCTTAAGGAATTCGGCAAATTATCTGGGCGTAAGTTCGCAAGATGCCCTTCCCGCCACATTAGGGACAAGAGTGTTTACATGATTTAGGTCTTAAACCCTAAGGTTAGTGCCTATCAGTATTCATTCGTGTCTCCAATGTGGCGGGAGACACCAAAAGATTGTAGAGGGACTGTTTAACAAAAACACAGGTCTGTGCAAACTCGAAAGAGGAAGTATACGGGCTGAGGCCTGCCCAGTGCCGGAAGGTTAACTGAACGTGTGTCCGCCTTTGGTGGACGCATGTGATTGAAGCCCCGGTGAACGGCAGCAATAACTATAATTGTTCTAAGGTAGCGAAGTTCCTAGTCGCTTAATTAGCGACCTGCACGAAAGGCATAACCACTCTACAACTGTCTTGAGAGGGGGCCCGGCGAAATTGAAATGGCTGTGAAGATGCGGCCTACTGACAGCAGGACAAAAAGACCCCGTGGAGCTTTACTGCAACTTGGCATTGATATTTCAGTTGGAATCGTCGAGTATAGGCGGGACCGCGCCACATTTTTGCTATTGAAGAATAATAATTGAGTATGATTTGAGACTTTCATCGCGAGTACTCATTTCTTCGATGGCAGCAATGTGGCGTGGGTCAGTGGAATACCGCTCGTTCTGGCTAAAATGTCTCACCGACACTGTCTGGAAACGACAGTCGGGACCTTGTCTGGTGGGCAGTTTAACTGGGGAGGTTACTTGCTAAAGAGTAACGCAAGCGCGCAATGGTACCCTAACTGCGTAAAGAAATCGCAGTGATAGTGTAATAGCATAAGGGTGCTTGACTGTGAGACTTACAAGTCGAGCAGGGGCGAAAGCCGGTTATAGTGATCCTCGTGTGCTTTGTGGAAGGCACCGGGCTTATCGGATAAAAGTTACCCCGGGGATAACAGAGTAGTCGCACCTAAGCGTCCCTAGCGACGGTGCGGTTCGCTACCTCGATGTCGGCTCAGCGCATCCTGGGGGTGGAGAAGCTCCCAAGGGTCCGTCTGTTCGTCGGTTAAAGCGCTACGTGAGCTGGGTTCAGAACGTCGCGAGACAGTAGAAAATATTTTGATTTATAAATCAAAAAGCCTTGCTGTCTCAGCTGCAGAATAGATGTTCTGGACGTGATTATGAGCGACTCTGTTATAAAAATGCAGCTTTCCGATAAAATGTCGGAGAATAAATCTGACTAAATGCTGGAAACTCTGAGTATCTTTTAGTACTATGGTTTTATGCCAAGTAAAAATCTAAAAGTGCAGACAATCAGCAGGAAAGGTTTGATTATCTTAATAAACGCTTTGTTATCATTGTTGTTAATAATAATGTTATTAGGAAAAGTGGAGTGTGGAGGAGATTGTGTAATGGTATCCAAAGAATTGAAATGTTATCCGATTAGATGTTACAGATTCCAGGTAATTTTAAGAAACATTTTTCAAAAAACCAGCTTCCCACTTACTCGATAATCATTCATCCTCAGAGACTATACGTCAGATCCCACCTAGTTTTATGCGAAGTGGGGAAGATATAGTCCGATCTCATAGGTGACTATGAGTCTCGATAAAATCACATCGGGAGTAAAAACAGCTGTGAGTTCAATTTTCAATTTTTAAAATGTAATTTTGCATTTTGATTTTTGAACTTTGAATTTTAAATGTCGGCCTCTATCCGCTGTCAGCGTGGGAATCTTGAGGGGAGTCGATCTCAGTACGAGAGGACCAGATTGAGCCAATCCCTAGTGCTCCTGTTGTTCCTATCAAGGGCATAGCAGGGTAGCTACATTGGTGTCGGATAACCGCTGAAAGCATCTAAGCGGGAAGCCGCTCCCAAGATAAGGATTCCGTTCGTGCGGAGCACGAGAAGCTCAAAGTTTAAAACGCAAAATTCAAAACTGCAACGCAAATCTTACCTGAATGCTTAATAGATTTTAGTTTTGAACTGTACTTTTGCGTTTTGAGATTTACCATTTGAGTTCCTCGCGCTCTGCGCGATGAAGACCCCTTGGAGACTACAAGGTTGATAGGCGGGCGGTGTAAGCCCTGTAAAGGGTTCAGCCTACCCGTACTAATCGGTCGAAGAATAACTTTGCATCCTGTTACTAGCTTGCCCTTCCGTAGTCCTGAGCTTGTCGAAGGACGAAGGAGGGTCACTCGTAACTTAAAAATGGCTCTTCCGAGAAGATCTTACAGAAAAAATAAATAGTTATCAGATAGTAGCTCAATTAACATAGAGCCCAGAATTCCCGTTGTTGGAGCGGGGTGGCACTACCTCTTCCCATCCCGAACAGAGTCGTAAAACGCCCCAGCGGTGACGATAGTATTGGCACAAGCCAATGCGAAAATAGCTCACAGCGGGAATCCTGGGCTCTATTCCGAGCTTCGCGAGAAACATCGGCTGAGCCGAAGGCGAAGCGTAGATATTGCAAGAGATCAAATAAATAAAATCAAGCGAAACATAAACCCACGGTAAAACCGCGGGTTTTTATTTTGCAAAAACTTTGCCAATATGTATGACTGGGAAACTCGAAGGTCATGATATAGTTTTCCACTACCGATCTCGGATCGGTAATCTCAAAACGATTCTGGATCGGAATATTTCCGCAACTCGTTAATCTTTCTCAAACTCTCCTCGCAAAACTTGGTGGGGATAAGTCGCTCCGGCCGCCATCCCGACAATACCTCTACCGACTCCGCCATCACGCAATCTTCATCCTCCACGTGTTCCAAACCCAACAGATGTCCGAACTCGTGTTTAATCGTTGATTCTTCAAGTATCTTTCTCACAGTCACGTTTTCTGAAAGTTCGTTAATTTGCTCCTTAAAAATAAAAATCTCGCGGCTAGTTAACACCACTCCGGAATTAGTCGGCACCGACCTCGAGCGGGGGACATAGACAACATGAAGATAGGTTGAATCCTTCGCTCGGTAGTCGCGCATCAATCGCGATAACCTAATTAACTCCTGGTCGGTAAACGCTTCCCGGGTCGGTAGCTTCTTATCTTCTTCCAAAATTACCTCCACCTTCTTTCCGACCGTTTCCTGGATTAGGTCTTTCAACCATTGCTCAATCTCTGGCGCCGGTGGTGTCAACCGGTAGTAATCAACCTCCACCGTCACCGTATCACTAGTAGTTTCAACGTACTCATACCGGCTATCTCCCGGCCGATTCAAGAAAAAGACGGTTCGAGCCAATGGCCATTGAATTAGTGTCGGCCGCAGTAACTCATTGACAATATTCTCATTCGCCGCCACCCCCAACCAGTAAAGAAGCAGGGTATAGAGCAAACCAATTAAAGCAAAAATAATCGTTAGTGCCTTGGACATTAACTCAATTCTACCGTAAAGTCCCTAAGTGATATAATTCCCCCATGACCGTCACCGAATACAACCCAGTGCAAAGGATAAAAGAGATTGTCGGTCAAAACGGAGGCAACCCGAATCAGATAGATGACTGGTTAAGAAAAATTACCATTGAAGGCCTCATTCCTATTCATGTCGAATTTTCTCCAGATGGTAACCCCATTATTGACCCTCTAAGTTCAGGTCTTAATTATGATCAATTGACGAAACTTAACCAGGAAATTAAAACTCAGTTGGGTTTGAACCCTAATATTGCCAATGTCTTCATCATTGCCGTCAAGCCAGTCGGCGAGAACTTTGAAGGCGTAGCGCTAGGAATAGTAATCCCTCTTAAAGGGTCAGAAGAACCCGAAGACCATTGGTCGTTTTAACTTACTGAATTTGTTACAATATGGTTATGTGGCCACGCGTCAAGCCACTCATTTCCCGCTTTGTCCTTTGGTCCATCAAAAACCACTGGTTGCTCCTCATCCTCGTCATCATCCTCCAATTCACCACTGGCAAAATCCTCTCCGGCGCTCTCGCAGTCAATCTCCCTCGCCCCACCGTCTTTGCCATCCATTCAACCCTAGGCCTTCTCATCTTCATCATCGCTATTCTCATGACCCTCGCCAAACTCTTCCTCTGGCTC
>MHDE01000003.1:0-8309 GCA_001803465.1 Microgenomates group bacterium RIFCSPHIGHO2_01_FULL_45_11
CGCTTAGAATTACCGCTTCAATCCCTGGTAAAGGTTTACCCATCGAACCGGGTTTTATATCCATCGCCGGATAATTGGCTATCAGAATCCCGCCGGTTTCCGTTTGCCACCAATTGTCATGAAATGGTTTACCAAAAACTTTCAAGCCCCAGCGAATCGGTTCTGGATTAAGCGGTTCCCCAACGCTGGCTAAATGCCTCAGGTGAGATAAGTCGTATTTTTTTACCAGCTTATCTCCACCAGCTTGCAGCATTCTAATGGCCGTCGGCGCTGTATACCAAACCGTCACTCTATAGTCCTGAAGAATTTTATACCAGAGATCTGGGTCAAAACGGCCGTTAAATACCACCGTCGACGCTCCGTTACTCCATGATCCCAAAATTTCGTAGGCTATCCCCGTTACCCAGCCCGGATCAGCCGTACACCAATAGACGTCATCGTCTCTTAAATCCAACACATACTTCGCACTCATGTGTTCGTGAAGAATTGCCTGATGGCTATGGACTACGCCTTTGGGTTTACCGGTAGTGCCAGAGGTATAGAGCATGAAAGCCGGGTCTTTAGGATCAAGCATTCTCGTCTTGTAGTCCTCCGATTGAGACGCCAATTTTTCCCGTAAACTCCAAACTTTTTTGCCACTTACCTCCAGTTTTTTTACGTCCTTAGGCTCACCAATAACTAGAATCACCTCTAAATTCGGCAACTTTTTAGCCGCCTCTTTTACTCGGCTAAAAAGGGCCGGTTCCGTAATCAGTACCTTAGCCTCGCTATTGCCTAACCTGTCTTCAATCGCTTTCGGACCAAAAGCGGCAAACATGGTTCCCGCCGTTGCTCCCCGCTTTAAAGTCCCTAAAAATCCCCAGTACAATTCCGGCACTCTGGTTAAAAAGAAAAAGACCCGGTCGCCTATTTGAACGTTTAAAGCCTGTAAAAGATTGGCAAACTGATTAGTCAGTCGATTCAGTTCATCGAAAGTATATTTTGCCTGAGTAAAATCTTCACCCACCCAATACAACGCTACTTTATTTTTCCGCCAATTTTTTGCATTTCGCTCAATAGCATTGTAGGCCGCATTTAATTTACCATCGATGTAATCAATTTCAGACTTTGCTTTTTGCCAAGAAAACTGTCTTTTAACCCTATCGTAGTCAGCTAAATTAGGCACGACTGCAAATTGGTGACTTTTCTTATGAATGATTTTTATCTTACCCGTCATGAGCCCCTAAATAAAAGAGTGTCCAGTCATAGTTTCAGGCTTTGAAACGCCTAATAACTGTAGCATAGTCGGCGCGACATCCGCAAGCACTCCTCGAGGTAGAAGAGTCGCCTGCCCTTGAAAATGAGAATTGACCAATATAAACGGCACCGGGAACCCCGAATGTTCAGTATCCATCTCACCCGATGTCAAATTAATCAGTTCTTCGGCATTACCATGGTCACTGGTAATAACCACCACCCCGCCCATCGCCTCAACGTGTTTAACGACTAGACCAATACACTCGTCCACAATCTGGCAGGCTTGAATAGTCGCTTTTAAATTTCCGGTGTGCGCCACCATGTCCGGAGCCGCATAATTAGCTATGATCGCTTTATACTCACCGCTTCGAACTGCCGAAATAATTACTTCGGTAATCTCCCGCGACATCATTTGCGGCGCCAAATCATAAGTCGCCACCTTTTTAGATGGCATTATTCGCCAATCCTCTCCGGGAAAAACATTCTCTCTCAGTCCGTTAAAGTAGTAGGTCACAAACCGTTCCTTTTCCGTCTCGGCTATCTTGATTTGCCGATACCCATTGTGGGAAATCACTCTACTAAATGGCATCGGAATTACTATCGGCGGAAAAGCCACTTGGACCGGCAAACCCTTCTCATACTCCGTAATCGTTACAAAAAATAAATTTTTTATAATTTTTTTTCGCTGAAACGGCCGCTGGCTTGTTTGGGGGGTTACCAAATGAGTTTTGAAATATTTAATTGCATATGGATCATAACCGATAACTGCGCTACCTTCTGTTTCGAATCTATTCATTACAAACGCCTTAGTCAGTTGGCGGGGTCGATCCACTCTGAAATTAAAAAAAATAACCGCATCGTTATCATCAATCAACCCAACCGGCTGGCCGTTAGTATCAACTTGGATAATAGGACGCAAAAACTCGTCAGTTAAACCTTGTTCATAGGACATCTTGACGGCGTTTAGTATGTTTTGCGTCCGTTCCCCGTTAGCCATCGTTACCGCCTCATAGGCAATTTGCGTCCGTTCCCAGCGCGTATCTCGATCCATGGCATAATATCTGCCGGTCACCGTAGCCATCGCTCCCACTCCCAGCTCTGTCAGTTTTTGTTGAATTTGAGAGATATAGGTTATACCGGATGTAGGCGGCGAATCCCGACCGTCTGTAAATAAATGCAGGTAGACCGACTGGGTAAAGTGGCGAGCTCGACAAGTCGTTAACAGCGCGTATAAATGTTCTATATTGCTGTGTACCCCGCCCGAACCGACCAAACCCATAAGATGTAATTTACTCTTGTTTTTAAAGGCATAATCAATGGCAGCCAAAAAGATCTTATTCGTAAAAAAGCTACCATCAGCAATGGCCATGTTAATTTTAGGTAAATCTTGGTAGACAATTTGCCCCGCCCCTAAATTTAAATGGCCAGTTTCGGTATTGCCGTCTTCACCATGCGGTAACCCTACCGCTTCTCCCGAAGCCCCTAGTTCAGTATGGGGGTAAACATGCCACAAGAGATTCATGTTAGGCGTATTAGCCCGTTTTAAAGCATTACCATAATAGTCCGGGCCTATTCCCCACCCATCCAGAATTAATAGGCAAACCGGAGAAAAATGAGGAATAAGAGGCATAAGCCAGGTTTACCCCGAAGTCTTACTTCTTTGTTGTTGGTTAGCGACCAGTGATTGCGAAGCGGCCAACACCCCTTCAATTTGCAGCAAACGATTATACTTAACCACGCGTTCTCCCCGGGCTGGCGCGCCAAATTTAGTGTAATCAGCTCCCACTCCCACCGCAAAATCAGCAATAAAACTATCCGTCGTTTCACCCGAACGGTGAGAAACAATGACGTGCCAACCTGCTTCTCGAGCCAACATCACCACCTCTACCGTCTCTGATATCGTCCCAATTTGATTGGGTTTAACCAAAACGGCACTGCAAGCCCCGCTTTGGATTGCTTTTCCGATTAGCTCCTTATTAGTCGATAATAAGTCGTCCCCTACGATCATGGTATCTTTACCAAGATCTTGGGTTAGCTGTTTCCAACCCTCCCAATCTTCCTCAAAGAGCGGGTCTTCCAAAGAAAACAGATGGTAACGTTCGTTAAGATCTTTATAATACTCGATAAAATCTTTGGTGGAGTAGCCGTGAGACCGATCTTTTATTATGTATTTGCCGCCTCTGTAAAAAGTTGAAGCGGCCACGTCAAGACCTAAGAAAACATCATGAGAAAATTGATGACGTGTCATCTTAATAGCCTCAAGAATTAGTTCCAAAGCGTCTTGGTTAGTGAACAAATTAGGAGCAAAGCCACCCTCAACTCCCACGCTGTGAATGGCATTATTATTTATGAGGGCCTGCTCGATAGCATGGTAGACTTCGGCTCCTATTTCTAAGGCCTCGTTAAAAGGGAAACGTGACGAGGGAATCACATGGAATTCTTGAAAATCTAAATTACCGGCGCCATGTTTACCACCGTTTATTACATTAAAAATCGGCGTCGGAATAAACAAAGCTTCGCGCACCAACTGGTATTTTTTGGCGATATACTCATAAAGTGGCAGCATATACATGGCCGCCGCCGCTTTGCAGACGGCTTGGGAAACAGCCAAAATAGCATTGCCTCCCAAACGACTTTTATTAGGCGTGCCGTCTAGCTCCATCATCATCCGGTCAATCTGCTGTTGTTGGCTCGGATCCATCCCCTTTAATTTAGGCGCCAATATCTCATTGACGTTTTGGACCGCCTTAAGCACCCCTTGACCAAAATAACGGTCGTCTTGTTTATCCCGTAGTTCAACTGTCTCCCGTCGGCTGGTAGATGTCCCTGACGGTACGGCCGTAGTCACCGCCATACCATTGTCAAGCCACAACGACGCTTCCACCGTGGGGATACCGCGGGAGTCTAAAATTTCTCGGGCTTGAATTGCTTGTATTTTTGCCATTTCCTATTCACTTTAAACGGCTGGTAAATCCTCTATCTATTCCCTCTACCTATACGCTCTACGCTAAACGCTATTCGCATCTGGCTGAGTACTCTTTAGAGGTGAAAGCCAGAAAGAACATACTGCTTCCCCGTCAGGGGAATACTACGGCTTTTAGGCCGTAGCAGTTTATTTACTTACTTTCCTTTTTTCCGCCTCGTAAACAATTTCTCGGGTAGTCTCTATCATGTCCGGACTGACCGAAACGCTAGAAATGCCCCAACCGACCAGTTTTTCTGTTAAATCGGGGTGAATGCTGGGAGCTTGCCCACAAATTGAACTAGTTAAACCAAGTTTGGTAGCTTGACGAATGGCCATTTCCAAAAAGAAAAGCACCGCCGGATTACGCTCGTCGTAGATAGCCGTCAATTCTTCGTTGTCTCTGTCTGCTCCAAGCACCAACATTGTTAAATCATTACTGCCGATAGATATGCCATCAATGCCCACTTTGGCGAAATCTTTTAAAATCACCACGTTGGCCGGGATTTCCACCATCAAATAAAGCTTAAATGATGGCGTTCTAGTTAAACCGTTAGCGGCAATCAAGCGCTTTACCTCGGTTAACTCTTTCACCGTCCTTACGAAGGGAATCATCAAGTGTAGGTTTTTGCAGTTTCTCTTATTGCGTACTTCCTTAATCGCCGTTAGTTCCAACTCGAAAATTTGGGGATCGACAATATAACGGAAGGCGCCGCGTAGACCCAAAAAAGGATTTTCTTCCTTTGGTTCAAATCTACTACCACCAGACAAGCCTCTATACTCGTTAGTCTTGAAATCGTTGGAGCGGTAAATCACCGGTCGTTCTCCAAAACTAACGCAAAACTTTTCTATGTTATCCGCCAAATGAGCCACAATCAGGTCGGACTTTTTCTCTTCAATCAATTTTTTCGGATGCACTCCAAGTTGCGCGATCATAAACTCGGCCCGAAGGAGTCCAATGCCGTCAACATTACGTTTACTCACCTCTGCCACCATCGTCGGATCGGCTAAGTTAACGTAAACCTTTGTCGCCGTTTTAAAATAATGGCCATCTCCGGTGATCTTCTTAAGGACGGGTAACGCCCGACCAGGCAAGCCCCCGGCAAAAACCTCACCCGTTTGGGCGTTAACGGTAACCACTTGGCCAGTTTTAAGAATTCTGGTTGCTTTATCAGCTCCCACAATACAAGGCAACCCTAATTCCCGCGACACTATAGCCGCATGGGAAGTTTGTCCGCCTTTATCGGTAATTAAAGCTTTAGCCTTGTGCATGATAGGAACAAAACTAGGCGTTGTCATCGAAGTGACAATAATGTCACCCGGTTTAACTTTGTGTAGGTCTTTTATCGAGGGAAGAATTCTAACCGGCCCGCTAACCAGTCCCGGGCTGGCCGGATCCCCAACCAGTAGTCGTTTCAAGTTTGAAGTGGCCGCAGTTAATTTCTGACTAGTCTGACGCTTGCTCGCCACCGCTGCCATAGTTGTTATAGGTCTAGTCTGCACGATATAAAATTTGCCTTTTTCATATGACCATTCAATATCTTGCGGGAAAAAATAGTGTTGATGCAATTTGTGTCCCAGTTTTGCCAAAAACATAATCTGGTCATCACTTAGTTTTGCTTGCGGTTGCAATTTAGCCGCCACCGCCACTTCCCGATTAACTGTCCCTCGCTTGATTAGCTGGACACGCTGTTCCACTATTTCTTTATGAAAAATACTCCAATCTGTTTTTCTAACTTGGTAATGATCAGGCGTAATTGCCCCCTGGACGATTTTTTCACCCAAGCCCCAAATGGCCTCAATCACTATTTTGTCTTTATCATTGGTCACCGGGTTGACGGTAAACATTACTCCAGATATTTCGCTTTGAATCATCAGTTGGACGGGAACGGCAATTCCCACCTTAAAGTGATTAAACTTCTTCTGCTCCCGGTAAAAAATTGCTCTAGGTTCAAATAATGATGCCCAGGCCTTTCTCACCGCATCCACCACGTTTGCCTCGCCACGGATATTAAGAAACGTTTCTTGTTGGCCGGCAAATGAGGCTTCGGGTAAATCCTCTGCCGTAGCACTGCTTCTGACCGCCACTAAAGAGTTTCCGCCCAAATGATCGTAATAAGATATAATTTGGTTAGCTAAATCATCCGGGATCCTGGCGCGGTTAACCAACCTTTTAATACGGCTGGACGCCATCGTTAAAGCCTGAGGGTCGTGCACGTCAACATTGCCAAGTTCATATCGAATTCGTTCCCGCAATTTATTCTCGTCCAGCACATAAAAATAGGCTTGGGCGGTAACAATAAAACCATTGGGTACCGGAAAACCGGCTTGAAGCATTTCGCCAAGATTGGCGCCTTTTCCCCCGACAATACTAGTATCGTCTTTATCGACTTCTTTAAACCAGAGAATGAACGATTTGTTTTCCATGGGCAGCTCTCCTCCATTGTATTGGGATAACCCTCTTTTTGCAACCGACTACTCGGCCAATCTCTTTTTGAAATAATCCACCCAAGGAATTTCTACCGGATTTGTCCCATAAAGAAGAGCCAAATAGAACGTCACAAACCCGGAAACAGTAAATGCTTCTAAAAGTTGAGCTAACCTACCACTGCCGGTCAGTTCCCACCACCAGGTTTTCAGCCTTTGTTTCTCTACCACCTCTTTAGTGATGGTAAAGCGCTTTTTAATCGGGTCGCTATAAAGTGAGGAGAAAACAAACAAGAAAAGGCCGTTTTTATTTAGCGACTCCGGCCGCTGCAGCCCTTCTATCAAGTGGTGGTTGAGTTCGGGAATGTACCGGGGATCGGAGATGAGCTTAGCGGTTTCATTAATCTGGTTGGCAAAACCATTTCCAAACCCCCGTAAAAACTCGGCGGTAATCACAAAAACGTGCCTATCCCGAAGCTGTTCCGCCACTTGTTTGGCAAAATTCTTGTCGGCGGTAACCTTCACGGCATTTTGGGCCGTGAATTTCCTAGTCATCTCAATTGCTTGGGCTACTTCTTCCTTTGCAACTTTTACATACCCCAACTTGGTTAACATGCCTAAATGTCCCATCAACATGTATCCGCCGCCTACCCGAGGCTGGCCACAAGGGTTGTACCGAGGTACAAAAATGTAACCAGGCAAAGTGTGTCTGGAAAGAAACTCAGCCACTTTCCCACCGGCTGTAATACCCGTAATCAAAGCCTTGCGCTTAAGCGCTTCCTCTGCACAAACCAACACTTCCTCGGTCGTCCCTGAATAAGATGACAAAATTACCAGCGTGTCTGAGTTAACGTAGCCAGGCAAATGATAGCCGTCCACTATATCGTAAGGAACGCTTATCCTATCTCTAAATAGTTCTCGGATGGCCAGCGGAGTAAACCGTGACCCTCCCATTCCGCAGACCACGATATTTCGCGCTTGACTATACTGCCGTGGCAGAGGCGTGGCTGAAACTTCTCGCCAGGCTTGTTCACACTGGTCAGCCAACTTTTCCACCGAACCCAGCACGTTTTGGGAATCAATCTGTCGAATTTCGTCACGGGAATCAAGATTAATCATAGGTTTACCGATTAAGTAATTGTATGATTTCTTCATGAACTTTTCCATTAGTAGCCACTATTCCGTGCGACAGATCGTCATGCCGCAAAGACTTACCCTTGATATCAGTAATCCTTGCGCCGGCCTCTTGAGCGATAATAATGCCCGCTGACACATCGTGCCACGAAGTTAAAGGTCCCAATAGACAGTAGGCATCAACCCCGCCTTTAGCCAGCCAGGAAAGGACAAAGGCGTCATTGGCCGACGTTCGCAACCGGTAACTGTGCTGAATGAGCCGAGAAATCCTTTTCATAATTAGAGAGAATTCTGGCTTAGGTGTTTTGTACGTTGGTGGGTGGGTGTAAACAAAAGCGTCTTTCAATTCTGCCTGTCTGGAAACCATAATTCTCTTGCCGTTCTCCAGCGAACCTTGACCCTTTGCCGCTGAATAAAGTTCATCGGTGGTAGGATTGTACACACAGCCGACCAAAATCTCCTTTTTTGTTTCCAACGACAAACACGTACCAAACCAGGGCACACCGCGGAAATACTCTTTCGTTCCATCTAAGGGATCAACCACCCACCG
>MHDE01000003.1:8350-10327 GCA_001803465.1 Microgenomates group bacterium RIFCSPHIGHO2_01_FULL_45_11
AAACGCTGTGTCCCGGAAAATTTTTGCTAAGGATTTGAAGAACCTTTTTCTCCGCTTTCAAGTCGACATTAGTAACGATATCTTGTTGGTCTTTAAATCTTTTTACCCTGATTTTATGGCGATTTTTCAGAAGTATTTCGCCTGCTGCCACCGCTGCCTCTTCTGCCACTCGTTGTGCCGCAACCAAATCAACCATAGTTTAAAGGCAGGCTAATCAAACGCATCAGTATTAACCCCATAACTCCAGTCGATTTCTTTGTGAGCCTTAAGAATTGTTCGTAACTGCTCCTTAAGCTCATCATATTGCCGTTGAGTTTTTCCTTCGTATTTGATACCAATATAGGGTCCGTTTTGACTAGCTCTGACAATGGCCATAGTTTCCAACGTATCCATTCGCACCCCATCAATTTCGAGGTACTCGGCTTTGGGATAAAGTTTCTTTAGCTCTGGTCCAATTACTTCTCGAACGAACTTAAACTTAATTTCATCCGCTAGTCCGAGTTTTATCTCTGGGCTGGAAACGTAATGGGGCAATTCTGCCACTGCCTCCTTGAGAGACCTACCGGTTCGTTCCAAATATTGAAACAGGCGTAAAGCAGTAAACGCCCCGTCGTCATGGCCATAAAAATTATCCATAAAGAAAAAATGACCAGACAGTTCTCCGCCAAACGGCGCCCGGGTTTCCTTAACTTTGGCTTTTATGAACGAGTGTCCAGTTATCCACATGACAGGTTTCCCCCTATGGGATTGAATCGTGTCGCTAACGACTTTAGAGCAAAAAGTGTTAAACACAATCGGTGCACCTGGAAGATAATACAAAATATCTTGGGCAAACAAGGCTACTAACACGTCATTCCACACTAACTCGCCGTCTTCATCTACAATCCCGATCCGGTCACCATCAGGATCATAACATACACCCAAATCGGCCTGATGTTGCTTCACGCCTTTAGCTAGTCTCTCTAAATACTCGCGCTCGGTCGGATCCGGCGTACCTAAAGGAAAATTACCATCAAGCTTAGTATTCTGTTCAATTACCGTACAGCCGAAATCACGGAAAAGCTCTGGCAGAAACTTTCCCGGTGTGCAGTTACCACCATCAAACACCAGCTTGAGATTGAACTTCATCGGCACTCGTTTCTTCAAATCGTTGACGTATTGATCAAATATTGGTTCTTTTTTTACCACGCCTTTTTTAGCCGGCTTGGTAAATACTCCCTTTTTTGCCAGTTCCCGCATCTCTAAAATCTCTTCAGTAATCATGGTATCGGAAAACCCAACCGCCAGCTTAAAACCGTTATATTCCTTAGGGTTATGCGAAGCACTAACCGACACCCCTCCCTTTGACTGATGAAAATATTGGGAAAAGTACATAAGATAGCACATCCCCAAACCGTGATCGATGACGTTAATCCCCGAGTCGGTTAAACCCTTAAGGAAAGCGGTTTTAATCATTTCCATAGTCAGTCGATTGTCGCCGACCGCCACCGCTTCGTTGATTCGCCTTTGCGCCAAAAACGTGCCATAGGCTCGACCCAAAACATAAGCTCCTGGCTCGTTTAGTTCTTCTGGAACTTTACCCCGGATATCGTAGCCTCTAAAAATATTATCGGTAAACTTTGCCTTCATTTCACTTCTTTTAAGAATTCTACAATCCGCGCCTCATTCAAATTAGAATCGTAAATGGCTACCGTTGGCGTCTCAATTATTTTTGATTGAGCAGCATCACAGGTTGTTCCTGGGTTAATGTGTAGCGTCTTACCCACCATTTCTGTTAACGGTAGATGAGTGTGTCCGGTTAACACCAAATCGTAAGTACCGCTATTAATAAGCGTTGATGTAATGGCTTTGTCTTGGCCGTGGTAAATAATAATCCGCTTGTCATCCACTTCTTCAGCTAAGGTGTGTTGGCGGATAACTACTGGTAACTTGTGAGTCGAAATCCGCTCCACAATCCGAAACCGGTCCCCTTCCTTA
>MHDE01000003.1:10341-23594 GCA_001803465.1 Microgenomates group bacterium RIFCSPHIGHO2_01_FULL_45_11
CCAGTACAAAAACTCAAAAACAAACGGCGACACCCAATCACCGCAATGATAAATCAATTCCACCTTCTCGGCATTAAAAAACGTTATTGCTTTTTTAAGGTTAACCACATGATCGTGACTGTCGGCTAGAATACCAATTTTCATAGTACCAGCGCTGCTTGAGATGAGAAAATTGTATCGGTTTTTGCCGTAAAAGTATAGCCGGTTAGCTGAGCGACTAACCGTACTAATTCATCCTTTAGAGTTAAAATGTTTTGACCGGTCTTAGTGGCTTCATCAATCTCTGTCAGCCGTCGGTGTAACCAAATAATCCTCGACCATCCCCATCTCTGCCGTTGTTGCCCTAACTTCTGGCGTTGCCACTGGGGAATTGGCAGCTTCTCATCATCAAGTGTTAGTAAGAGTCGTACCTGTCGGGCTAAGAGAAAAAAAACTTTTTCTGCCGCTTCTGTCTTTAAACACTCCGTCAATAAACGCGCACTTTCCGGTTCATTGCCCGGTAAAATTGAATCTAACCACTTAAAAACCACAACTGGTAATTTAAATAACTTAATAGTTGCTCTAGGGAATACTGCCAACTGTTTCTGTTGAAGCTGATTTTCTTCCCATAGATAGACCGGTTCAGAAAATTTTTGAGCGGCTAGATATTTTTGTATCGCCATTCCATTCTGGTTGGAACGCAAGCTGAATAACCGTTCAATGATGATTAACCGCTCGTTAATTAACATCGCCGGGGCCTCTACCGCCTGAATAATGTCTGTTAAATCAAAATTCCTATCAAAACGAATTACCTCGAGCTGTCGACGCTTCTCTTCCGCCTCTAACGTCTCCCGTAGCGCCTGACGTGACGCCACCGGATCATCGCCATGAAATATAGTTATCGGAGAATTCATCTCTTTTTCAATCGTTTAAATAATTGTTCTACCAAGCCGCGGTGAATATGATAACGCCGATATGCCCCCCGATGCGGCACTAAAGCCCCGGAAAAAGTTTTGGGGATATGCAACAACTCATGGATAAGCACTTTTAGTTTTTCTTCTTCGGAAAGGTGATCAAAATGATGGGAGAGCACCTCGATCACGTAATGTGCCTTAACTTTAAGAGCTTCTTGCCAAATTCGGGGTAAACTCCAAATCCTTGCTCTCGCTCTGGCTTCACTTCCATACGACCGAAAAGCAATTATCCTACTGGCATCAATATGAGGCAAATTTAAATGGCGCACCAAATACCTTATCTTAGTATCAATATCGCCCGCCCGTTCAATCTCCATCGCCTCCTCACCCTAGCATAGATAAGTTCACTTCTCAAGCATAAATTGCCTCTTGCATGTTCGGTATTTATTCGGGTATAGTGAAACTACATCGCTGAGCGAAGCGAGAGTAGATATAGTGAACGTGAGTGAACTACATCGGTTGATCCGCCAGTTGGCGGAGAAGCTTAGATATAGTGAAACTACATCGACAAGTGTTACTCAGTTAATTCATCTGAAGGGCAATCAATTTTTCACTACCAATAACTATTCAAGCAAGGCTATCCAATCTACACACCGGTCATCATTGAACGAACCAGAGTACCTGATGAGCCATCTTACAACAAATATGAGAACCATCATTCACCTCGATATCAACTCCTGTTTCGCTTCCTGTGAGCAACAAGATCACCCTGATTGGCGGGGTAAGCCGTTAGGAGTGGTCCAAGACAGTGGTAAACGCTCAGTCATCATCAGCTCATCAATTGAAGCCAAAATGATGGGAGTGGCAACCGGCTGCCCTATCTGGGAAGCCAAACGCCTCTGTCCCTCTATTATTCTGACTCCCGCTCGCTTCGCTCGCTACGCTCACTACTCCCGCTTATTCAGACAAATCTGTCACCACTATAGCGATCAAGTAGAAGTTTTTAGCATCGATGAATTATTTATTGATATCACTGATACCCACCACCTCTTCGGCGGTCCCATCCACATCGCCTACGAGTTAAAATACCGCTTGAGGATTGAAGTTGGTGACTGGTTAAGAGTCAGCATTGGCATTGCTCCCAACAAAATGCTGGCCAAACTTGCCTCCGGTTCTCAAAAACCCGATGGCCTCGTCGTCGTTGATCCTAAAAAACGCCTTGAATTCTTAGACATCCACCCTTTATGGCATATTTGTGGCATTGGCTCCCGAATTGAAGCCCGCCTCCATCGCCTGGGTATCTACACCATCAAACAATTGCGCCAAGCCCCGGTAGCCGCCTTAGAACGGGAGTTTGGAGTCCTAGGCCGAGTCTATTGGCAGTGGGGGTGGGGAGAGGACTATGACCCGGTGGCCAAAGCCGGCGAAGTTCCACCTGACAAATCATACGGCAATCAAATGGCCCTACCCGCTGACACCAAAAGTGAGTCCGAAACCAAAACCATTCTCCTTTGGCTCTGTTGGCAAGTCGCCGCCCGTTTACGAAGTCACGGCGCTAGCGCCCGGGTAGTTTGGCTGGGACTACGTCACGCCGATTCTTGGGCAGGCGCGCAAAAAGCCACCCCGTCAGCCACCACCGCCTACGACCTCTATCGTACTACCTGCTATATCTATCAGCAAAAACTGAAATGGGACGGTCCTATTCGTTTTGCCGCAGTCGGCGCCGGCCATCTCACTTCATCGAAAAACATCACCCTTCCTCTAGACCCTTGGGAACAAAAACAAGCCCAAATCGCCACCGCCTGGGACAAAATCAGTGACCGCTATGGCGTCTTCACTCTTCGCCCCGCTTCTCTAACCGGAAAAAATTTAAAACAAGCCATCCTAAACGGCTTTAGCAAGAAGTTTTAATTGGCTATTGGCTAATGGCCTTTACGTTTTCGCCGTATTCTTACTCTTATTCTCAAAGAAAGTCAAAGCCACTGCCAGGGCATCAGCTGCATGTTGGGGCCGGGGAATTTTGGGCAATTTGAGTAACTCCATCACTTTCTTTTGAATTTCAGGTTTCTTAGCCCGCCCATACCCGCATAAATATTTTTTTATCTGCAAGGGCGTGTATTCCACCACCGGAATATCCAAATTGGAGCTAGCTAGGGTGATTGCTCCCATGGCCTTACCGACAGCCATCGCCGACCGGGCATTGATGGCAAAAAAAAGACTCTCTAAGATAACCATCTTTGGTTGATATTGGGAGATAATCTTTGTTAAAGATTCATAAATAAATCGGAGTCTATCGGCGGTCGCCTCGCTCGGTTCGGTGGTAATACACGTGTGGTGTATTAACTGATACCCTTTGCCGTTTTTTTCAACCACTCCCACGCCCACATTGGCTGTTCCCGGATCAATACCCAATACAATCATACCTTAACAATATCAGGTATCCGAAAAAAGAGCAAAGGACAGTGAATAATTAGTAGAAAATAATGAGTAATGAAAAACTCTTAACTTATTGTGCCATCGGCACTTGCCGCTCTTTACGTCTCCGGGCAACTCTAAGTTCCATCAGCGATCGCCGAAGTTGCGCCTCCGCTTGCAGAAATTCCTGTTGGGAGCGCTTTTCTTTCATCGTTTGTTTGGCTCTGACAATTGCCTCTTGGGCTTGAGCTTCGGTGACCAAATCCGAACGGATCGCCGAGTCTGCCAAAACCACCACTTTCTTTCCTCCGGATACGTCCATAAAACCACCAGAAATAACAAACGAGGTTAATTTACCAGCTTTATGGTACTTGATTTCACCGGCGTCAAGCTTGGTAAATAACGACAAATGATGGGGCAAAATCGTTACTTCTCCCAAAACCGTTGGCGCCGACACAAAATCCACTGTTTCTGTCAACAAATGTTTTTCTTGAGTAACAATATCCAAGATCAATTGATCCATAAACCCTTTTTCTCTTCACTATTCACTCTTCACTATTCCTTTGCTTTTTTCACTGCTTGATCAATCGTTCCTACCATATAGAAGGCTTGTTCGGACAACTCATCGTGTTTACCCTCAATAATCTCCTTAAAACCCCTGATGGTTTCCTTAATCGGCACGTACTCACCGGGAAAAGAAGTGAACTGCTCTGCCACAAAAAAGGGTTGAGTCAGAAACCTCTGTATTTTTCTGGCCCGGGACACCGTCAGCTTATCTTCGTCAGACAATTCATCAATTCCTAAGATGGCGATAATATCCTGCAAGTCTTTATAACGCTGCAGGATTCGTTGAACACCCCGCGCTACTTTGTAGTGTTCCTCGCCGACAATTTCTGACGTCAAAATCTTTGAACTGCTCGCCAGCGGATCAACCGCCGGGTACAACGCTTGGTCTGCTAGCGACCGCTCCAGGGCAATCGTCGAATCCAGATGAGCAAAGGTCGTCGCCGGCGCCGGATCAGTATAGTCATCAGCCGGCACGTAGACAGCTTGAAATGAGGTAATTGAACCCTTCTTCGTCGAAGTAATTCGTTCCTGAAGCGCCGCCATTTCCGTGGCCAAAGTTGGTTGATAACCTACAGCCGATGGAATCCGCCCTAAAAGCGCCGACACCTCCGACCCCGCCTGACTAAACCGAAAAATATTGTCTATAAAAAGTAACACGTCTTCACCCTTTACATCCCTAAAGTATTCAGCAAAAGTCAAGGCGGTTAAGGCTATCCGCAACCGATTACCGGGAGGTTCGTTCATTTGGCCGAAGGCCATCACCGTATTCTTAAGCACTCCCGATTCTTTCATATCTAAATACAAATCGTTGCCCTCCCTAGTTCTCTCTCCGACACCTGCAAATACCGAGTGTCCGGAATGCTCTTCGGCAATGTTACGGATAAGTTCTTGGATAATAACTGTCTTCCCCACCCCCGCCCCGCCAAAAGCACCCACTTTACCGCCTCTGGCAAATGGAGCGACCAGATCGATCACTTTAATACCAGTTTCCAACATTTCGAGTTTAGTTTCTTGATCAGTTAAGGTTGGAGCCTGCTTGTGAATTGACTGCCGTTGCTTTGCCGAAACTGGACCCAAACCATCAATCGGCTCCCCAACGACATTAAATAGTCTACCGAGCGTCTCCGGGCCAATGGGAACGGTTATTGGTTGACCGGTATCTAACACTGGTAGACCTCGCGTCAAACCATCAGTACTGCCTAAAGCAATGCTTCTGACTTCGTGGTTACCGAGTTGTTGCGAAACCTCAAGCGTTAACACCTCTTTATCCCGGTCTAGACTCCGTTCTAAGGTAAGCGCTGTTAAAATTGCCGGCAGCTCTTTATCAAAAACCACATCGACAACCGGTCCTAAAATCCGACTAATGGTTCCCTTATTCATAGTTAACTTTTACTGGTAGCCGTCGCCGTTACTATATCCAGCAACTCATTGGTAATCGCCGCCTGGCGGGACTTATTATACTCAAGCGTCAGATCGTAAATAATATCACTGGCATTATCGCTGGCGTTCTTCATCGCTACCATTCGCGCCGAATGTTCACTGGCTCTGGCGTCTAATAAAATTTGATACACTTGTATCTCGAGGTAATAAGGAACAAGACCCGCTAACAGCTCCTGGGGATTAGGTTCAAAAATGTATTCATAACGAGCCGTTACATCCAACTCAATCATCTCTTGTGGCGTAGCCGGTAAAGAAAGAGTTTCCAAAAGAATTGGCAGCAGTTGGTTAATGCTCACCCTCTGAATCAGAGTACTGACAAAATCCATGTGAATTAGGTAAATCTTTTTAAAGCGTCGCTCTTGATAGCCGTCCACCAAAAGTTTTGAAAGCGGCAACGTCTCCTCAAACGTCAATCTATCTGGGAGATCGGAAAAATCAGCCAATACCGAATATGCCGTCTTCTTGAGATAATCTCGGGATTTTTTGCCGACAACTATAAAATCAAGTTGATCGTCAGTCAGTTTCAGTTGGGACAAAAAATCCTCCAAACCTCGAAACAACGTCGTCGCTAAACCACCAGTCAGACCCCGATCAGAACTGACAAGAACAATCACCGTCTTTCCTTTCCGGTTAACGGCAAACAATGGCAGCTGGGTTAAATCGGTATGAATCGCCAGTCGCCGCAATATCTCCTGAAGTTTTTTGGCATAGGGTTTACTCCGCAAAGCCGAAAGTTGAGCCCGCCGCATTTTACTCGCCGACACCATTTCCATCGCTTTGGTAATTTGACGAATACTCTGCGTCGTTTTTATCCGTCTTTTAATAGACCTAGTCCCCAACATAAATTTATCCCGTCACTTCAGCTAACTCTTTGGTAAGAAATGCCTGATGTTGCCTATTAAAGTTTTCGGTCACTTTGATTAAATCTTTTTCTATCTGGTCAGTAATCTTTTGCTCTTTGACTATGTCTTGGCCGATTTTGACATGGGAAGTAGTCAAAAAACGCAAATATTCTTCCTGCCAACCTTTAACATTTTCCACCGCTACCTGATCGATATAACCATGGTTAACCGCCCACATAATCATCACTTGTTCGGCTACTGCCATCGGCTTATCCCAGCCTTGTTTTAAAATTTCGCTGATTCGTCTACCTCGATCGAGCCTAGCCTTCGTGGCTTTGTCTAAATCGGTACTAAATTGAGCAAAAGCCGCCAGTTCTCGGTACTGGGCTAAATCCAACCTCAACGTTCCCGCCACCTGCTTCATGGCCTTAATTTGGGCACTGCTGCCCACTCTGGAAACTGACGCCCCTACATTTATAGCCGGCCGAATTCCGGCATTGAACAAGTCCGTCTCCAGGTAAATTTGCCCGTCAGTAATGGAAATAACATTGGTAGGAATATAGCTAGATAAATCTCCTGCTTGCGTCTCGATAATGGGCAAGGCCGTCAACGACCCCCCACCATTTTTTTTGTTAAATTTCACCGCCCGTTCTAATAAGCGTGAGTGAAGGTAAAACACATCTCCAGGATAAGCTTCTCGTCCGGACGGACGCCTAATTAGCAGCGAAATCTGTCGATACGCCCAAGCGTGTTTGGTTAAATCGTCATATATTATCAAAGCGTCTTCACCTTTTTGAGCAAAGTATTCGCCAATAGCGCAACCCGCATAAGGCGCTAAATATTGAAACGAGGCCGGGTCCGAAGCCGTCGCCGCCACGAGGATAGTGTGGTCTAAGGCTTTAAACTTTTCCAGAGTTACTAAAATTTGCGCCACAAATGACCGCTTCTGTCCAATTACCACATAGATGCATTTGACTCCAGATTTTCTTTGGTTAATTATCGTTGTCAGAGCAATAGCCGATTTACCCGTCCCCCTATCTCCGATTATAAGTTCCCTTTGTCCCCGACCAATCGGTATCGTGCTATCAATACTGATAATGCCGGTCTGAAGCGGGGTAATCACTGGTTCGCGCTCCACCACTCCTGGAGCCAATCGCTCTAAAGGAAAAAACTTTTTATAGCCAATGTCACCCTTACCATCAAGCGCTTCACCTAAAGGGTTAACCACTCGGCCTAATAATGCTTCACCTACTCCCACTGATAATAACCGACCGGTAGTTTTAACTACGTCCCCTTCTTTCAATTGAGAATCGTCGCCTAAAACGATTACTCCGACACTGTCTGAATTAAGATTCAATGCCAAACCGACTAGCTTTTTTGGCAGTAGCACCAATTCGCCCATTCTCACTTTAGATAACCCGCTGACGACCGCAATGCCATCCCCCACCTGCATTATTTCGCCCACTGTTTCCGCTCCCATTCTAGGAGAAAAGCTAATAATTTCCTGCTCTAAGGCTTTGACGATATCAATAGTTTCCTGTTTCGGTCTCATAACGAATGAACAATACTTTCTTCCAACTGTTCCAGTTGTCCCCGTATGGAAAGATCAATTACGGTATCGGCTACCTTAACAATCAAACCGCCTATCATAGTCTTATCAACTCGATTCGAAACCTCAAGTGTTCGTCCAAATACTTCCGATAAAACTTTCTTTAGTTCAGTTGGTGTTGGCTCCTCAAGCGGCCTGACCGACCACACTACAGCTGTCTTACTATCCCGTTCTTTCTGGGTAGTCCTGACTGCCTCCGCCACCAATTCCGGCAACAGATTAAGCTGCCTATTTTTGGCTAAGTATGCCAGTAGACCTTTGGTCAGTCGCCGGACTGACTGCGTCGAAGTATCCGCCATGCTATTTAACCCTTAGTTTCTTTAGTTGAACAATCTGCCGCCGAATAATCTCTTCTTGATGTTGGGAAGTTAACGCCTCTTTTAGCACCGTCGTCGTCGTTAAAGACACCAGCTTGGCAATTTTACCTTTCAAACGCAATTCCTCTTTAGCCAACTTGGTTTTGAATAATTCTTCTTCTCTTTCTATCATCGCCGCGGTTTCTTTACGAGCCTCATCAACCATTGCCTTACCCTGCCGCTCTGCCTCCTTTTTAGCATCAGCTAAGATTTTTGCTGCTTCTTGTTGCGCTTTGGTCAACTGCTCCTGTCGCTTTTCTTCAAGCTTTGCCTGCTCCGCCAAAGTTTTTTCCGCCGCCTCTAACCCCTCCTTAATCCGTTCCGACCTTTCATCCAAAATTTTCAAAATTGGTTTAAACAAAAACTTAATTAGAACGAAAAAGAGTATCCCAAAATTGACAATTTGGAGGAGGATTTGTTCGACATGAACTTCCACGAGGCCTCCTTTCTAAAAGTTAGGTGAATTTGAGAATGAGCGCCACCACCAAAGAATAGATGGCAATCGCCTCTGCAAAAGCCGCCGCTAAAATGAGGCTGCTCTGCACCTTACTGGCCGCTTCGGGGTTGCGACCAATCGCCTCCATCGCTTTGGAAGCGATCAATCCAATTGCCAAGGCTGGGGCAATCCCCCCCAGGGCTATTGTCAATCCTACCACTAGGTTATCAGACATGGCTCTCCTTTTATTAATTACTAATGGTTAGTGATCAGGCACTCCTTCCACTGCTTCGCTTCCATGACCCATCGTCGCCAAATTCAAAAAGACCAACGTCAGCATTGAAAACACCAAGGCTTGAATAAAACCCACAAAGATTTCCAACCCCAAAAAAGGCAGCGGCGCCAAAACGGGCATCAAAAAGGCGATCACCGTTAACAACACCTCCCCGGCAAAAATATTGCCAAATAACCGAAAGGCAAAAGAAAATATCTTAGCAAATTCCAGAAACAGTTCCAAAAACCCAACAAAGAATTTGATGGGATCGGAAAAATTGAAAAATTTGGTCGGGTAATGAAAACCCAAAAATTTAAAACCGACAACTTGAATGGTTCCTACCGAAAAGATCGCCAATGCTAAAGTAGTATTGATATCAGCCGTCGGCCCCCTAAAATACGGCACAAATTTATCCTCTGTCTCTCCGCGCTCCACTTTTTCTACTTTTGATACATTCGCTACTTCTCTTTCTCTAAACCCCACCGATCCAACCCCCGGCAGCAATCCACTCCAGTTAGACAATAAGATGTACAAGAAAAACGTGGCAAAAATCGGTAAAAAAATGCGGGCCTTGTGGTTACTGCCCGCAATGCTTTGCACCAAGTTATACAATCCCTCAATAATAAGTTCGACAAAACTTTGAAGACGCTTGGGCTTGGTTCTGTAGGAAACGCGGGTTAACCGCTGATAAAACCAAAGGGAAAATAATATTAATAGTCCGGTAATTAACCAACCGGTCAGCATTGAATTAGTGATCGCCAATTTCCCGATGTGAAAAACAGGTTCAGCTGAAATCGATATGTGCAGTTCGCTCGCCATCACCAACCTTTGCCAACACTTGCAGCGTATCATGGATAAATTTCTCTTGTCAAACCTGGTTAAAAATAAGCTGCCAGCGCGTCAAAGAAATTCATACATATTTTATACGTATCAAAACCATTTCGCAAGCCAGACTAGCTCTAATTGAAAACAGTCTCAATCTCTGGGATAATCTAGCCGAGCCGCCATCGTCTACCGGTCAGGACATCACCCTTTCAAGGTGGAAATGCGGGTTCGATTCCCGCTGGCGGCACTATCCTACGCTAAAGCTTCGGATAGCAAGCATGCATCATCTTTACATCCTTTTTAACTCAAGTCAACTCGGGTTGATGTTTCATCTTTTCTCAATCAAATTCAGTTATCAGCGGCTCAACGAGCCCTTATAAACTGGGTACTGTTTAGACACCAACTGAGCCAACGTCTGCCAAAATTTATCTACTCCCTGACTGTCCAACTCCTTGTTCCGCCTGTCACCGGAGTAATCTACCATCCTGGCTAAAATTCCGCTCTCCTTAAGCCTGTCAATTGCCCTCCCCGCCATTTCCCCGTCGTTAGGCAACTTCAACCCCCTCCATTCCTGAGCCATTTTCAAAAACTCTTCCTCAAATTGAGGCTTATCGTTCTCAATAAAAAACCGGTTGAGTCTTAATTCGTGGGCCTCATTAGGTATGAGGCCATGTCTTAGTAAAAACGCCAAATTATCGTACTCTTGTCTCCCTACTGGTTCGGAAAAAAGTAAGACCACCCCGCCTCGTTGTTTTGGCGACAACAAGGTTTTAAAAGTTTGCTCTGAAGGCTTGGTAATTTCCACCGCAAACACTTTGGTAGTTAACTCTTTTTCATAGCTTAGTACCACTTCCCTGTCCTCTCTATCTGCGACCACTTCCACTGCCGGCACGTTTTGACACCAGTCCAAAAACTCCTTGGTGTAACTCGACTCTCTCGATACCATAGTCACTCTAACTGCTGGTTTTATGCTCAGTTCAACTATTAATTTCTCAAAATAAGCTAGCTGCACCGCTGCCCCGGAAATAGGCATGATTATCGCCAGTTTCTCTTTGCCGCCGGCTTTAACCTGCTCTTGCCTCGTTTTAAACTCTTGAGCGTCTAAATATCTGGCCAGTTTAGGCGACACCGGGTAAGCCGACACTACAAGCTTCGGTAGTTCCCAGCCTAATTGGCGCAAGTATTGTTCCAAGCATTCTCTGGTCCAGTCACTGGGTAAGAATATATAATCAGCGCCGTACACTCCCCAAATTTTCTGATAAGTATCGTCGGTCACCACCACCGCCAACACCACGTCCACACCCAAACTCCTGGCTAATCTGCCTTTAATAGCCGCCATCTTATGGGCCAAGCTGTGATGGGTGGCAATAATCACCAGTATTTTAGGTTTTGGCCGCCTTCTTGCCACTAAATCTGCTACTCTTTCATATACTTCTTGGGTTTCTCTCCGAAGTTTTTTTCTAAACCAAGCTACATAATAGTTCTCCACCAAAGGATTATTTTGAGCAAGCTCCATCATCATCTTTAGAGTTCGGTTCCGGCTGCCTACCCGGTGGATAAATTTAATGCTTTTGTCGTCAATCCCCATGACCTCTGGCCGCACCGTTTCTGGCAGCCCCTCCCGCAAGGCCTCAGTCACCCGGATATGACCCAGTCCGGCCGGAGAGGTAGTAAATAAAACCATCACTTCGTCGCTGCTGAAAAAATCACTGCTCCTAGGCATTATTGCTTCTCACCCACCTTCCCACCACTTCTATATCTTTAGGACAATCAACCGGCGATTGCCACCTTAAACTTTCTCCGGCCTTATCTAGATTGTACATATTTAACCAACTGGCCGCCTGACAATACTTGCCCAATACATCACTAGACAGAGCTGGGCAATTGCCACACTTTTCCACCGTTTCTTCGTCAACAAACCTGATTTCCAGCATCACTATCACCTAAGTAAAACCAAAATTATTAGATAGCTGCTAAATCATATCTTTATCCAGGAAATTTCTCAATTTGTTTGCCACCCGGTTCTTAAGTAGAATTTTTAAAGAGCATCAGCTAAAATACGAGATGCTATGATGATTCTTTGTAATAACAAAATCCCCTACGGAATTTTGAAAAGCTCCCGCTAAGCGAGGGCCCGTAGCTCAGGGGTAGAGCGACAGCCTTTTAAGCTGTGCGTCGAAGGTTCGAATCCTTCCGGGCTCACCATTTTCGAAATCGAGTCAGAAGTGGGGGCATCGCTGGCTGCGCCCCCCTCCGCAGACAGCGCTGCAAAGGGAAAATCGAGGGTTGCCGACAGGCGACGCAGTAAAAAAAGAAAGAGAAAAACGAAAAAATTTTAAAGAACTTCTAAAACTACAAACGGGTGTATCAACATTTTTATAGCATAATACAGGTTAATTTTGATATAATCGAGTCCATGAAAGAACAGATACAATCCACTTTTATTGATCTGACTACCATTGATGCTCCCTCCAAAAATGAAGGAGCAATTTCAGCATATGTAACAGACAGGCTTGAAAAACTTGGTCTGGAAGTTTCAAAAGACCAAAAAGGAAATGTTCTTGGTTTTTTACCAGGTGTGGGTGAATCAATTTTACTAAACGCTCACCTAGATAGAGTTCTACCGGGAAAAGGCCACATGCCAATAATTGACGGGGATGTAGTGAAAAGTGACGGGACAACTAATTTAGGGTCTGACGACACCGCAGGAGTCACAATTATTTTAGAGGCACTTTCAAAAGTACAGAGTGAAAAAATAACACATCCACCATTGGTAATTGCATTTACGGTGGAGGAAGAAATAGGCCTTTGGGGTGCAAAAGCATTGGATTTGACCAGACACGAAGTCCAGAGAGGAATTGTCTATGATAACGCATTTGAAGCAGGGACAGTTGTTTCTCGCGGCGCAGCATATGTTGCAGTGGATCTGGAACTAAAAGGTAAATCGATTCATCCTGGAAAAGACTTGAGTGCGGGAGTAAATGTAATTGAGATTTTTAGAAAAGCAGATTTTCCAATAGGCGAAACAGATAGCGGGCAAACAAGAATTAACATGGGCACTTTAAATTCAGGAACTGCTCGAAATGCAGTTCCTGACAAATTAACTGCTCAATCCGAAATAAGGAGCTTTTTGGATGAATCGGCTCTTGCTCAAACTGTAGATCGATTCCAAAGATCCTTTGCACAGGCAGCCGAGAAAGTCGGCGGAACAGTCACTTTTACCACCAAGAAATTGGCAGTTGCATACAGTGTTGATCCAGAGGAACCTTTATTGAAGGCGTATAGGGAAGTTGTCGAAAGACGAGGTGGAAAATTTGAAATGAAAGAAACTTTCGTTGCAAGTGACGCAAATGCGTTGCGAGGGGAGAGAGGATTGCATGTATTTACGGTTTCGACCGGGGTTTTCAATGAACATTCGACCGAAGAAACAGTTAGATTGTCAGATATGGAATTGGTAACAAACGATTTAGTTTCGTTATTAGAATTACTGGGTTCTCGATAAGTAAAATGGCTTGCGTAGCAAGCCAAAAGTCGCGCGCGCAAAAAATAACGGAAGCGCGGCGGGTGGGGGCGCCGCGCAACATTGCGAGCCGAGC
>MHDE01000003.1:23627-27646 GCA_001803465.1 Microgenomates group bacterium RIFCSPHIGHO2_01_FULL_45_11
TTTCAAGGGAGTATTAAATTACTGTCTTACTTCTCTAAAAAAACAATGCCATTCTCCAGAAGGCAGTTTCACGGTAAACTGATTAAGTGTACCCTGCATAACAGGATCTGTGCATCTTTCAACTACGACACCGTTTTCAAGTTCATACCTAACATGTCTCGAACCCCCCATTGCTGATGGTGGATAATCATTTTCTTCTTTAACTTCATATCCAGGAAAGTTATACAGGAAACCATCAAAAGCCACGACCAACGCCAGGGAAGGCTCATTCTCATTTTCGACAGCTTCTATTTCCATGCCTTTCATATCGCAATTATACCACCATTTACCTACTGTCTTGATATAAACGTATTTTTCCTAGTGCTCAATGGTAATGGTTTGAAGAACTACTGAGTTGCAAACAATCCAGTTCTCTTGCATCTAACAGGAAGCTATTATATAAATCAACCAGATCGTTAACAATTGGGTCGGATGCACAAGGGTCACTTCATGATAAAATTACATCATAGTCATTCTTGCTGCCCCAAAGACAAGATATGAGAACGTCAGAGGCATTTCTTCGTATGTATCAGGAAAAATTCGGTGGAGCCGATGAGGAACTATTGGAAAAGTTAGAATCACAATGTTTTTTTATATTTTTTATGTTCGTTAAAATCGACCCACAAACAGCCGACTCACTTCTAAGCGGGATGAGACTTAAAGTGCCAAGAGATATTATCACCTATTATCAACAATCTCCCGAAAAGTCCAGAGAAATGTTGGAAAACGGCATTGCCGGTGCCAGAGCTTTAGAACAAATAGTTCCTATAGACGAACACCCTATGACTGAGGAAGAGTGGAACAATTTTTCCCAACAAGCGGGACTGGAAAACTTTTTTTACCCTTGAAACCGGGCCTAGCCAGACTAAGCAGGGAACGTAGTCTGCTTAGCCTAAGGAGTTTATTGAAAAACTGCGAAGATATGCTATAACAAGATGGAGAACCAGGGCTTTAGCCGGGTAAACCATTTATAATTTTCGGCATCAGCCGAAAAGCGTTACAGAAAGTCATGCGTTTACGCATCCCTACCTATAAAAAAGGTAATAGCAAAAGGAAGAAATATGAGCTATCAAGAACATACACCGTATGAACCAAGTTTTAGTGAAAGAGACACGGCCGACTTGCTTCAAACGTTAGTAACAAAAGGCTGGGAAGCACAAACAGATCCCAGGTCGCAAGAACTTATCGGTGATTGGCTCTCATTTCTCAAGCTAGCTGAAGAGGGTGCTCAAATTGCCCATACAGCTGCTACTCAAGGTTTAATAGGCGGTAGCTTGCAGGCAATAGAGGCAGCTAATTATTTTCACGGACTATGCGGAACCGGAGTGAAGGGTGATTGGTTAGAAAGACCAGCATCAGTCCGCCGCGCTTTTGAAGCTTTAACCGGAGTCAGCCAACAACCAGTCACTGAAACCGATATTACCAATGCCCGTCGGGTTATGATTAGCTATGCTATCCCGCTGGGTTGGCTTGGTAATGTTCTATCGCATCTGGCTGAAAACTCTGGCTATTAGACCGAAGCAGTTTATTAAGAAAACTGCTCCTCCTACCCGGTTACATTTACTAGATGACGAACTTGACCCGTATCCTCCTCAATTGCCACTACGTCTATTCTCCCCAGTTGCGGCAATTGCGGATGCTCCCGCATAAAAAATTCCGCCACCCGTTCAATGGTGGCTAATTTATACCGATTAACCGCTTCTTCCGGCAATCCCTGCTCACTTTTCGTTCGTGCTTTCACCTCCACAAAAACCAGTTCTTCCCGATCTTGGAAAATTAAATCAATTTCCCCGAATTTAGTTCTGAAATTTCCGGTCAAAAACCGATAACCCTTATTTTCGAGTAGTCGCCTGGCGGCTACTTCCCCTTGGTCGCCGAGCTTTTTTGGAGGCAGTTGCTGACTGCTTACGAATTTCATCCGTCTTTACCCTTAGCGCACTCTTACCGATCCTTTTACGAAGATAATATAATTTGGCCCTTCTGACCTTGCCCGAAGCTTTACGGGTTATTTTGGCAATATCCGGAGATTTAAGCGGCAAAATCCGCTCCACCCCGATCCCGCCCGCGCCAATTTTTCGGACTACTATCGATTTCCCCATTTCTCTACCTCGGACGGCCATCAATACCCCGGTAAACACCTGCAAGCGACTTTTTTCGCCCTCCGTCACTTTCAAAGATACATTGATAGTATCGCCTACGTTAAATTGTTGGTCGTTATACGTAAAATTATTCGCCATGACCACCTATTCTACCAGGCAAAGTTTTTAATGACAAGCCAAATGTTAACTGTGGCTAAATGCTAAAGCATTTTCCAAAAAACTAATAAAGACACCATGAGGCCTTAGCGGTCGCGACTTGTATTCCGGATGTCCTTGCGTACCAGCAAAAAAAGGATGAACCGATCGAGGCAACTCAATTAGTTCGACTAAATTTTCTTCAACGGAGAGTCCCGCTATTATCATACCGGCTTTTTCAAACATTGAGACATATTTTTCATTAAATTCAAAGCGGTGACGATGCCGTTCCGAAGTCAAACCCTTACCTTTATTGACAAACTGCTTATTTTTATCATAGATCTCCCAAAATAATGTCCCTTTTTTGAGACTGCACTCCCATGCCCCTAAGCGCATGGTTCCGCCGTAAGCTCGATTAGCGATAATCCGCTTTTGTTCTGGAATCATGTGGATGACCGGATGACTGGTTTGGGGGTCGACTTCCGTGGTATGAGCACCAGTTAATTTCAAAACATTCCTGGCAAACTCCACCACCGCTAGCTGCATCCCATAGCAAAGACCCAAATAAGGCACTTTATTTTCTCTGGCAAACTTAATCGCCTTAATCTTACCCTCAACACCGCGTGGCCCCCAACCGATGGGCACAATAATTCCGTTTAAAGATGCCAGCCGCTCCGTCTGCTCATTTTCAAACTTTTCACTGTTAATCCAGTCAATTTCTAAACCAATCTTCAGCCGAACCGAAGCATGTTCTAAAGCATCAAACAAAGCGGCGTACGAATCACGTAAGTTGTATTCGCCGGTGGCAAAATACTTACCCACAATTCCGACCTTAACTTTTTCTGATTTTGGGGTTTGATAATCGGAAACGTATCTTTCCCAGTCGGTTAGGCGAGCTTTACGTGGTTTCTTTCCGACCTTTTGCAAAAGCATGATGTCAAAGCGTTGTTTTCGAAACAAAAGCGGCACTTCATAAACTGAGGTCACGTCAGGCGCATTAATAATATGATCTTCTTCAACGTTGCAGAAGAGAGCAAACCGCTCTCGCCGTCTGAGATCCATTCCTCGTTCACTCCGCGCCACAATAAAATCCGGTTGAATTCCCATTGAATTTAGTTGCTTCACCGACAGTTGCGTCGGCTTAGTCTTTGGTTCTCCAATATGAGGCGGGGTAGGCAAGTAACTGACATGGACATGGACAGTTTTAAGTTTTCTGGCAATCCGCATAATCCGGGCGGCTTCATAATAGAGAGCGTTTTGGTATTCTCCGGCAGTCCCCCCCAGTTCAATGATGACAAAGTGAGCCCTGTCTTCTTGTCCAGCCATTTCAATCCGACCAATAATCTCGTCGGTAACGTGAGGAATCGCTTCCACGTCTTCACCTTTATAACCGAAATTTCGCTCCCGCTGGATCACAGTTTGATAGATTTGACCCATGGTCACAAAGTTTTTCCGCCCGACATCCTGATCCAAAAACTTTTCATAGCTACCCAGGTCCATGTCCGCTTCTGTCCCGTCTTCACACAAAAACGGATCTCCGTGTTCAATGGGATTGATTAAACCCGCGTCAAAATTGAGATAATTCTCGCACTTAACCACGCTTACTCGGTAACCGCTGGACTTTAAGAGAAGCGCGATCGAAGCCGTAGTGATCCCTTTACCAAGGCCCGAAATCACCCCACCAGAAACGAAAATATAGGTAGGAATTTTTGAAAGCATAGGTAATTTTACCATCGTTAAATGGCT
>MHDE01000004.1 GCA_001803465.1 Microgenomates group bacterium RIFCSPHIGHO2_01_FULL_45_11
AGAGAGAAGTCAGTATACGCCAGTGACGGTAGCGACCGAGGGAATGTTTGGAACTTTGCCAGATGGTCTGTGGATTTATTTTGCCCGAATGGCGACAACCTACCCCGTTACCATCTTTGGAATTGGTCAACCGGTGGGAGAAATTCCTGATTACTTAATTCAGACGGCAGCGAATCAGGAGGTATACCTTGTGGTCAACTCCAATCGGTTTTATATTCAACCGTTGCCCAGTCATATTAAACTGGTGGCGCGCTATGTTCGTCCTCACGGTGGGCCGGAGCTGATGTTATTTCGCATACTTTTTACCCCAGTATCAGACCAGTCAGACTGGTCGGTACGGGGTTTCGGACTATAAAATGAAAGAGATCCCGGTTTTTCCTTCGGCAGGCTCAGGATGGTGAGCGATGTCGAACCATAAGCCGGAGAGTCTTACAATAATAGTAAAAAGAACAAGAGCCGATGAGGAAAAGGAACCTAAGACTGAATTTTTGGAGGCAGTGGCTAATCTTTTTGGTAGCCGGTTTGATAGTGGGGTTGGCGTTTCGTCCCCTACTCCATAACACTTTTTTTCCTTTACATGATTACACTCATGTGGCCCGCTTATCAGAGATGCATCGGGCTTTGGTTGATGGTTATCTGCCAGTGCGCTGGTCGAAGAATTTAGGTTTCGGTTACGGTATGCCTCTGTTTAATTTCTACGCGCCCCTGTTTTACTATGTGGCAGAAATATTCCATTTACTGGGTTTTGACTATTTAAATTCTATAAAATTGGTTTTGGTGGCAACGTTTGGAATTGGTTTTTGGGGAATGTATTTATTGGGTAAACATTTCTGGGGAAAGGGGGGCGGGTGGTTGGCGGCGGTAAGTTTTATTTATGTTCCGTATCGAGCGGTTGATACGTATGTTAGGGGTGCTTTCGGAGAGTTATTGGCACTAAGTCTTATTCCTTTGGCTTTGTATCTAACGATGCGATTGGTGGCAGAGCCGGGAAGGAAATTGGTGGTGGCGTTTAGTTTGGTGACCGCCAGCATTTTTTTAGCGCATAATTTGGTGGCCATAATGGTTTTGCCGTTTCTAGTTGTTTTGGGAATTATAACTTGCTTGGTGGAAAGGAGATTGGTTATCCGCCGCATGATGATGTTAGTTTTAGCGCTGGGGTTGGCAATGGGGCTGGCAGCATTTTACCTGGTGCCGGCTTTGGGAGAACAAGGTTACACTCAAATAGACAGTCTGACGCAAGGTTATAGTAATTATAAGTACCACTTCCTTTATTTACGGCAATTGTGGCATTCTGAATGGGGTTATGGCGGTTCCATCTACGGTTTGGAAGACGATATCTCTTTTGAGATAGGTAAACCGCAATTACTTATGGCGTTGATTGGGGGTTTGGTTGTTTTTGCTAAAACGATTGGTAAAAAACGGTGGGTTTTGTGGGGAGTAGGAGCGTTAGTGGCCATATCGATTTGGTTAACGAGTTTTAAGTCAGAAAAAGTTTGGGATATCCTGCCGTTTATGGCTTATTTCCAGTTTCCATGGAGGTTTTTAAATTTAATAGTGGTTGGGGTGAGTTTCTTGAGTGGAGGGGTGGTTTGGTGGTGGCGGAGGTTTCCTAAAAAACTTCAAATACTGGGAGTGGGTGGGTTAACGGTGGTTGTGGTCGGATTTAATATCGGTTACTTTAAACCAAGTGAGTATTTAGCTGATAGTACGTTACTTTATTATGATGACGAAGAAAGAATTCAAAGAGAAATGAGTAAGGTCATTCCCGATTTCATCCCTGGCGAGACAGTTGACTATGATCTCGTTCCTCCAGAACGTCGATTTGCGATTAAAGGAGAGGGAGAGTCAGAAGCAGAGGTACTAATTAACCGGACTCAAGAATTCCTGGTACGAGTACAATCTGGAGAGACGAGCACTTTTACCGCCAATATTTTTAACTACCCCGGATGGAAAATGTATATCAACGGTGTGAATGTGTCCAATGAGGTTAGAAAGGACTTGTCGGTTATGGAGATACCGCTTTTACCTAATAGCGAACAGTTGGTGGCTGGAAAACTCACCGAGACGCCATTACGATTGCTGGCGGATGTAGTCTCGGTAATTTCGGGAGTGTTATTACTTTCGATGGTGGTTTATGAAAAACGGGTCAGTTGAGAGTGACTATAGTGGGTACACCGAGTCTTTTGATGTGATTAAACAGCGATCAGTGATGGGAGTTTTGGCTTATCTGACGCGAACGTTTTTGGTGCAAATGGTAGGCATAGTGGCGACTCTGATTCTGGCGGCGCTGCTTGATCCAGAGGCCTTTGGAACTTTTTTTTTGGTGACGGCAGTAGTGAATCTGTTTGTGTTTTTGTCAGACGTTGGGCTAGCTGCTAGTTTGATTCAGAAGAAAGAGCAGCCGACGAGGGCAGATTTAGTAACCACTTTTACCATTCAACAGTTGTTGGCAAGCTTCATCTTTGTGGTAATTGTGGGATTGACACCCTTTTGGCGACAGGCACTACATTTAAATTCAGCCGGACTTTTTTTGATGTATGCCTTGGGGTTCTCATTTATATTAGCTTCCTTCAAAACCATTCCCTCGATTTTATTGGAAAGACGATTAGAGTTTAATAAATTGGTGTTGCCTCAAATTGTGGAAAATGTGGTCTTTTACGCAGGGATCGTCTATTTCGCTTGGCGCGGTTACGGAGTATCGAGCTACACAGTGGCGGTGTTACTGAGGGGTGTCGTGGGAGTGATAGCCATGTATGTTATCGAACCATGGCGTTTGGGGTTGGGAGTTTCGACCAGGTCATTGAAAGAATTATTACATTTTGGTCTACCCTATCAGGTGAATGATTTACTAGCTAGAATTAAAGACGATTTGTTGTTTGTGGTTCTTAGGGGTGTGGTGAGTATCACAGAAATGGGATATATCGGCTGGGCAAAGAAATGGTCACTTTTTCCTTTCCGGTTTACCGTCGATAGTGTAGTGAGAGTGACCTTTCCGGCCTATTCTCGTTTACAGAAGGACAAGAGGCAGCTTAAAAAGGCTTTGGAAAAATCTTTGTTTTTCATAAGTTTGGCTGTATTTCCCTTAATGATAGGTATGTTAGGGATGGCTTATCCTTTGACCATCGTGGTAACAGCATATCAGAAGTGGCAGCCAGCCTTACCGGCACTTTATTTTTTTATTGTGGATGTAAGCTGTTCGGCAGTGGTTGTACCCTTAACAAATGTATTGAATGCTACTGGAAAGATTAGAACGACTCTAAAGTTGATGGTGGGGTGGACAGTGCTTTTATGGATATTAACTTTATGGCTGACCAAGATGATAGGTTATACAGGCGTGGCTGTAGCCACAGCTTTAGTAGGGATAAGCTCGTTAGTGGTGGTGGAAGTGGTGAGGAGAAAAATTTCTTTTCAATTTTGGAATAATGTTTTGCCAGCCTTAATGGCAGCCAGTTTTATGGGCTTCGTTCTATGGCGATTCCAAGCCTTTGCCAGTCAGTCGTTGACTCGTTTTTTGACAGTGGTAATTACAGGAGTAATGGCATATGGTATTTTCTTAGGCTTATTTTTGGGTAAACGATTGGTAATGGAAATTAAGTCTATCTGGTCTTTTAGAAAGTAACATTTATGCGTAAGAATGCAAAAACTATTCGCCTATCGATAATAATGCCAATTTATAATGAAGCGGCTACTGTCGAACAAGCAATTCGACGAGTTCTGGCTAGGAAAGAGGCGGTTGAAGTCATTGTAGTAAACGACGGGTCGACTGACGAGACAGGAAGGATTTTACAGAGGCTTTCCAAAACATTGAACAATTTGAAGCTTTTGATACATCAGCGGAATCAAGGAAAAGGGGCGGCTATTCGTACAGGACTAACTGCAGTAACTGGAAATTATGTTTTAATTCATGATGCTGATTTAGAGTATGACCCGTCAGATATTAAGGCACTTTTGGCACCAATTAGGGAAGGGAAAGCGACGGTGGTGTTTGGTTCTAGGTTTAGAGGTTCGCATTCGAATATGTTTTTCTGGCATTACCTCGGGAATAGTTTACTTAATTTATTGATTAATGTTTTCTATGACACGACTTTGTCGGACATGGAGACCTGCTATAAGTTAATACCAACAGATTTAGTGCGTTCATTTTCTTTAAAGGAACGAGGTTTTGGTATTGAGCCGGAATTGACAAGTAAAATACTTAAAAAGGGGTATTTGATTTATGAAGTTCCTATTTCTTATGCAGGAAGAACGTATGCGGAAGGAAAAAAACTTAATTGGACTGAAGGAATTAGAGCTTTAGGTATAATTTTAAGAGAACGGTTGACGGGGTAGGGATGTATCTTTTGGAAGGGTTATTATCCTGGGATCGATTGGTAAAAGTTAAGCCATTTATACGAAGGGGCGCGCGATTGTGTGATGTGGGGTGTGGCGGTAAAGCACGGTTACTTAGGCACTTAGCCAGTCGGTTGGATGAGGGGATTGGTATAGACAGTGAGATATATCCAAAAAAAGAAGGGAAACTGAGGTTTTTACGGGCTGATTTTAATCGACAGAAGTTGCCTTTGTCAGTGCGATCGGTGGACGTAGTCACAGTACTAGCAGTCATTGAGCACGTTAAGTTTCCTGAAAGGTTAGTCAGAGAGTGTTATCGTATCCTTAAGCCTGGCGGAGTGATTCTTATTACCACGCCCAGTCGGTGGAATGAGCCACTGTTACTGTTATTGGCAAAAACTCGTTTTGTTAGCCCGGAAATGATTGGTCAACATGAAACGTATTTCACCCTTCAATCATTAGGGCTTCTTTTAGAAGGCGTGGGTTTTGGAAAGGTTAAATCGACATTCTTTCAATTCGGCCTCAATATTTTTGCAAGAGCAGTTAAGCCAGGATGAGACAGTGAGGGTGGAGAAAAATGCGTTGGACAGCAGCCATTTTGGCAGTGACACTTCTGATTTTTTTCTTTGGGGTGTTACGGGGTGAAGTATTTTATTTTGGTGATAATTTAACCCTATTTTACCCAGTTAAGCAATTGATTGTTCAAGAATTGGGGCGAGGGCGATTACCGTTGTGGAATCCCTATATATTGTCTGGAACCCCGCTTTTGAGTGATGTGGCTATGGGAGGGTTGTCGCCATTTAATTTAACTTATTTCTTCTTGCAGCCAGCAAAAGCATTGACCGTTAATACCTTGTTAGCATTATATATTTCGGCGTTGGGAATGTTAGTGTTTTTGCGAGCTAAAGGATTTTCTTGGAGCAGTTCGATCATGGGCGCTTTGTGCTGGTTAACTTCTGGAAGCTTACTGGAGAGGACTAGTAATGTTGTCGTTATCGAAACAATTGCTTTTTTGCCTTGGACTTTGGCTATGTGGGAGAGGAGTCGATATAGAAATAAATGGTGGTTGACGAGTGTGGCTTGGATGGGGGCAATACTTGGTGGTTATTTACCTTTAGTGCTTATTTGGGGAGGAATTTTTTTAGTTTGGGTAGTTTACGATACAGCAAAGACTGTGGCAGTACGAACTAAACTGTTTCGAAGTCTAATTGTTTTTGGTTTGGCGGCGATGCTGGCAGCAGTTCAGCTGTTGCCTTTTTTTGAATTTTACTGGCAATCGACCCGGTTTGGTTACACTAGCGGGTCTGGTGTTCAAGAACAACTGTCAATAGCAGAATTGCCACGTTTAATTCTGGGAGAATTTTACGGAGCACAAAATCAGGGGAACTCGTGGGGATTTGGGGCGCCACCAGAAGTGGGTTTGGCCAGTACTGACGGTTTTTTTGGTATGGTGGCCTTATTATTGATTGTTTTGGGTTGGAGAAGAGTGAGACGAATAGGAGGTTTTTGGTTGGGAGTAGCGGTGACGGCTTTAATGATGAGCTTCGGAGATCAAATAATCCTCGGGATGTGGTGGCAGCGACTACCGATTTTGGCTGGACTTCGAGCGTATCAGTGGTTGGTGCCATTTAGTTTGGCGATGGCGGTCCTGGTGGCTCTAGCCGCTGAGGGTTTAAGAGATCGCGTGGTTAAGGTTAAGCCTTTTTTATTCTGGGTGACGGCCGCGCTGGGATTACTGACGATACTAAGCTTGCAGTGGTTGATAGAGTCAAGTCTTTCAAAAAGCTGGTGGCAGGGCTTTCTACCGATAACCTTTTCGTTAACTAAAACACAGGTAATACTAGCTAACTGGCAGAAATCTTTTGGAATTGAATGGTTATTGCTGCTACTAGCGGTCGGTGGTTTACTGGTGGTTCAAGCCAGACCTTCGTTAAAACGTTATCTAACCATCTTTTTTCTTATCTTAATGCTTACAGAACGGTGGAGCTTGGGGCGGGGTAGTGTTTTTTTGGCTAAGGCTACTATTTTTAACAACGATAGTTTAGCCAGACGAGAGGTAGCGATGTTGGCCGGTAATAATTACCGGTTTTTAGCTTGGGCTGGGACCGAACCATATTCGGATTTGATACCGTTGTTTAATCAGCTTTGGGTTAGGGAACCATTTGGGGAATCGAGAATGACTGGAAATGGGGAGGCTAATGTGGCCGTTCTGGCTAACAAGGCGCGTCAATTACCGCCTAACTTGTCTATACCGTTTCAGCTACGGACAGTTAATGGCTATGCGGGCATGATGTTTGATGTTTATAGGCGGTTTTGGGAGAGTAGCGAGCTAAATAAATTAACGGTTGGTTACGACGACCAAGTTAGATTATCGACAAGTTCGGTGAAATACTTGTTAGCACCCAAAGAGTTTAAGCCTTCTTCGTGGTGGCGCTTGCTAATGGAGGATAGTGAGTTAGCGGTTTACGAAAATCCGACGGCGCTACCCCGGGCATTTGTAAAATCAGCCGATTCAATTCAGCCGGCTACGATCATAGATGAGGTGCCAAGTGAGATTGTTATTGTTACCGACGAGCTTAAGGAGAGGAGTAAGCTTGTCTTAACCGATACGTTTGATGCGGGGTGGCAGGCGACGGTAGATGGTCAGTCTAGCTTAGTTGATCTTTTTGGAGGGGTATTTCGGTCAGTCGATTTAAAACCAGGCAGACACCGAGTGGTTTTTACCTATCGGCCGGTTTCAGTTAGAATAGGTTTAGTTATTTCCCTGGGGGGACTGATGGTAGTCGTGACTCATTATTTATGGCAAAGAAAAAGTCGGGTAGCGAAAAGTTAAAGAAGGTTTATCTTTTCGAGAAGTCGTTTTTTAGAAGAGTGAACTTTGGCTGGAAGAAATTGATAGGGAGTGTGGTAGTGTTGGCTATTTTTGTTATTTTCTGGCCGGTAACCGAACGGTATAGTCAAAGTTTTAAATTTGCCGATGAGGATGAGCATTTCGCCGTTGGTCAACTGTTGGATCGAGGTAAGCGGCTATACAAAGATATTTCTTTGAATCATCAACCGCTTATTTTCATAACCTCGCAAGTTGTCCATAGGGTGTTTGATCCCCCGAATATTTTTATGCTTTTAAAGAGACATCGAGAAGTGGTGTTTGGGTGGGGTCTGGTATGGTCTTTACTATTTTTTTGGAGATTTGGCTTTACGGCGTTGCCGGCTGTAGTTACCTATGAATCGATTAAATACTTTGTATTGGGAAATTCGTTTTTGGCTGAATCGTTGGCAGTCTACCCCTCGATGTATGTGTTTGGTAGTTTGGTGGAGTTAGTAGCGGCTAAGAAGGAACGTCGGGAAGAGTTTTGGTTAGGACTGGCTAGTGCGATGGCAGTCTTTTATTTATTACCGACTGCTCTACCTTTGGCTATGGCGGCCTTATGGCGGTGTTTTTGGTTACGGTTTAAACGACTATGGCAATATCTTCTAGGGGCTGGGGTCATGGTGGGAGGTTTATTAATTTTTGTAAATCCCGGGGAATACTTTATCGAAACGATTAGAAATAACTCGTTATATGCCGTACCAGCAATTTCTGAAGTGAAATCGGTGACTGATATGATTCGATTATGGACGTTGCCGTTTACGGTCTGGTTTAAACCGTTCAGTTTACTTAACTATTGGATAGCTTTTATTAGCGCGGGTTGGTTTTTGACGTTGGTGATTTTTTTGCTTCGGAAACAGTGGCGGCAGGCGGCTGTAATAGGTGGACTGTTTTTACTGTGGGGAGGTTTCAATGCTCGAGTGCTCACGCCGGGGAAGTATTTTTTTGAAGGTTTTCATTTGTCGGTGTGGTTAGGGGTGGGAGTGTTGAGCGGCTGGTTACTGCTAATGCATACCGTTCAAAGATTATCTGGTCGGTTAAAGGCGCTTGTGGTGGTGATGATAGCGGTACTTTTTGGCTGGGGTCAAGTGCAGCGCGATATGCCATTATTTAACAAGATCGATCCGATGACGGAAAATTATATTAACTATTCGCCTATGGCAACGGTCAGTCGGATTATCAGGATTCTATCCCAATCAAACGATCGCTTAATGAGTTTGCCCAATGAGACGATAGTCCATTGGGATACCAGGCTTTTGCCAGCCATGAGTCAAATTGGATTCAATGACTGGCAATATTCGGTGCCAGAGAGGACTAAGGAGTATTACGACACCGTTACCAATCAGCCGCCGGCCTTCATTGTGTTTGCAAACGATGGTTCTCGTTATGGTGAAAGTATGGAGAAATTGATTACTCAAAGGTATATGTTGCTTTATGTAGTCTATAGAAATACGGCGTCACCGATACGTTTGTATGTTCGATTGGATAAGGTTTTGACTACTACTCGTGATCAGTGGAGAGAGGTGGCGGATTTGCCGATTGAGTTGGAGCCGAAAGTTTATCAGAAGGCTACCGAGGTGGGGAATGCAGAGTAAGGTTTTGCGGTTGGGACTAATAGGGTTTTTTATCATTACCCGAGTCTTAATTTGGATCTACCGGCCGATTGAGTTTACTGATGTGGTCCACAACTTTATGGCCTATGCGCACTTGTGGGCTAGTGGCCAGCGACCCTACCTTGACCAACTATATGAGTATCCGCCGGGGACGATTCCTCTGTTTTACGTTCCCCATCTTTATGATATGAGGACGTTGGGTTGGCCGTGGCACCTTGACTATGCCCAAAGTTATCGGGGGCTGATGCTTCTTATCGATATCGGCTTATTTGCCTTAGTGTGGCGGACACTGACGGTATGGCGAGTTAAGTTACCGGTAATGGTGGGAGCGCTTCTTTACTATTCTTTGACGACGCTAAAAGCTAACCATTTTGTTTATGACAAGATTGACTGGGCGTTTGCGGCGGCAACTTTTTTGGGGGTGGTGGCGCCAATAGTGTGGCGATCTAAGTCGCGTTGGTTTATAGGGTGGGTGGGATTTTTTATTGGTGTAGCTTTGAAATACATCAACGCGCCGCTGGTGCCGGTGTACGCGGTGTTGGAGCGGAAGGAATGGCGAAAGGCGGCTATGGCGGCGGCGGTTGCTTTCTTATTGATTTGGGGTTTACCACTGGCAATTTATCGATCGTCGCTGTCAGTGTCGTTTGTTTATTTTCGGCTGCGGGGACTGCAGGTGGAAAGTGTACCAGCGACGATTGTAGCGACTGTCAATCGATTTACTAAGAGCGAACAATACGTTGAGGTCTTTAAGAACTATGATATTATCGGGCCGGTCAGTCAGAAAGTGAGGCGGGTGTTTGATGTAGTTTTCCCTTCAACTTTAATTCTATGGATTGGTTATGCCCTATGGACTGGTTGGCGAGCAAAGTCTCGGGAAATAAATCATCTAAGGATGTACCTAACCATGGGTTATATCTTTTTATTTATGTTGACATCAAAAGTACTATCAACACCGTTTTTGCTGTGGCACATTCCATTTTTAACCGCTTATCCTTTTAAGAGCTTGAGAGAGCAATTAAAGTACACAATTCCGTCGTTTATCATTATTGCTATTTCGATGACGGGAGTGACCGACCGGCCGATAGGCATTTTTTCGATCCATTTGATTATCGGTTGGTTACGATCACTGCTGTTTGTTTACCTACTGGGAATGTGGATTTTTAACCAGAAGAGTCTGCAGAAGTTTCACCAGGGAACGGATTTGTCTTGAAGGCTCCAGCTTTTGGCTTCAGGGCAATCTTGGGGGAATTGCTCGAGCCAGCCTAAAATAACAAGGCGGGCAGAAAAGCCATCGTCACCTTCTGGTTTTGTTTGGGCAAGAATTTCAATAATGCCTTGTCTGGTATCGGTATTTTCTGCAAGTCGATTACGGAGTTGGGGATTGGTATCACATAAATCTCTCAAAATTTCCCCTCTGATCGCATCGAGCGTTGGTTCATCAAGCCGGCCAAGCTGTTCATCAAAAGCAAGGTTATTAACAAGATGGCCTTCAGCGTCTACTACTGGCATATTTTGGGATGATTAATTTTAAGTTTTTGACTATTTGAAGCCTACAATAGCATAAAAGTTGATTGAGTCAAGTTAAGGCTAGGATGTCATTTTGGCCCGTCCTTGGTAAAATTAGGGTATGAAGAAGCGGGTGGCGGTGGTCGTGGTTAATTATCGAGGGTTAAACGATACCCTGGTGTGTCTCAAGAGTCTTATCGAGTGTCGGGGTAAAGAAGGCTTATTGTCGGTGGTGGTCAATGTGGCAGAGACTGATAAGGATAAGGAAGAAGGAAGGATCATCCGGCGAAAGTTTCCGACTACCCAGTTGATAGAGACGGAGAATGTAGGCTTTTCGGGTGCCAATAATAGAGGAATAAAGTTGGCACTGGGTAAGGGAGCAGAGATAATTATGTTACTCAATAACGATACGGAGGTGGATAAAGACTTGTTGGTGAGTTTAGAAAAAGCGCTTCGGCGGAAAGAGGTGGGGGTAGTGTCGCCGAAAATTTATTTTTATCCGGGGAGAGAGTTTCACCATGACGATTATACTGACAGCGAGCGAGGTAAAGTGATTTGGTATGCGGGTGGGATTATCGATTGGGCCAATGTGTATGGTTACCATCGGGGAGTGGATGAAGTGGATCACGGCCAATTTGATGAGGGAGAAGAGACGGATTTTACCACTGGTTGTTGCTTGGCAACTAGGCGGGAAGTACTTGAGCGGGTGGGGTTACTTAACGAAAACTATTTTTTATACTGGGAAGATGCCGATTGGTCGATGAGAGTAAAGCGGGCGGGGTTTAAGGTTTGGTATGAACCCCAAGGGAAAGTTTGGCATAAAAACGCTGGCACCACCGGGGGAGCGGGATCGACATTGCACCAATATTACCAAACGCGTAACCGTTTATTTTTTGGTTTTGGCTACGCTCCCATTAGGACGAAGTTAGCTCTAGTCAGAGAAGCGGGAGGTAAACTTAGCAAGGGAACGTTAGTTGAGCGACAGGCAGTTAAAGACTTTTTCTTACTTCGTAAAGGAAGGGGGACGATATGAAGGTGACAGTGCTCATACTGACTAAAGATAATGAAGAGTTGATTACCAACTGTTTAAATTCAGTCAAAGATTGGGCGAAGGAGATTGTTATCGTGGATAGCGGTAGCCAGGACAAGACGCTTAAGATTTGTCAAGCGTTTGACTGTACCATACACGAGGTTGGTTGGCGGGGATTTTCTGGTCAACGCAATATGGCGGCTCGGAAAACGAGTGGTGAGTGGTTACTATATCTTGATCCTGACGAGCGGGTCACCAAAAAACTGAGAGATGAGATAGCACTATTGCCTGAGGAAAATGGGGTTTCTGCCTATGCCGTTAACCGAGAAAATATTATTTTAGGAAAATTTTTGATCAAAGGGGGGTGGTATCCCGATGAGCAAGTGCGATTGGTCCGACGGAAGGAATTATTGG
>MHDE01000005.1:0-8965 GCA_001803465.1 Microgenomates group bacterium RIFCSPHIGHO2_01_FULL_45_11
CACCGGTCGTGGGTACTACCATTCCCTGGCCGCCCTCGTATTTCTGGCTTCCGAAGAAGCCATTAAGCGAGTGCGGTCCACCGGGAGGCAGTTCCCACTGGCCTTCGAAGTGTTCAAGGTCCATTTTGGCCAGAGCTTCGAGGTTTTCCCCCGATGGCGGCCAGGCGAAAAAGGCGCGTACGTTATGTTCGTACGCATGATCGCCCGGCTTCTGAGCCGAAATCGAAAACTCAAACACCCTCTGGGGCTCGGGTGTGGGTTGGGATGGTTGAGGCGTTCCCGGCGCTGGCGTACCAGCCGGAGTCGGAAACGCTAGGCCGGGTGGGGGAGTCGCTGCTGGCAGCTCGACGCCGCGAAGTTGAGCAGAAATATTCCCCACCCAATTCCCAAACTTGTTTACGTATCCCAATACCTCGATGGCATTGGGATGCTGGTCAAACCAGTCGAGGACCGCGGTGATTTTGTCGCGGGCAAATTTCGCCCGTTCCATCCACTTGCCCAACTCCTCCGGGTTCCCCGGTAAGGTAGGAAAGATGGGCACAAACTGATGGACTTGCTCTATCAGCTGGTCGGCCTCGGTGTAGAAACGGCCGTAGTTCTCATACCAGCTGATGAGTTGGTTAAGCTGATCGCGCTGCCCTCGCAGTCGCGTCAGCCACCCTGGCCCTTCGCCAGGTTTTGGAAATTTCTTTGTCGCCGGAGGTCGGGGAGTTGGTTCAGGGCCGGGCGCCGGTTCTTCACTAGGCTCTCCAGCAACACACTTCCAAAAGGTGTTGTGGTTTTTAATGTTCGCCCCTGTTTTCAAATTACGAAACCAGGCGTGAACATGTGGTACCCCACCGCTCCGGCCGAGCTTATCGTTCAAGCCGATCTGCTGACCGGCCCGAACGTGTTGGAGACCACGCACTGTGGCTTTCAAATGCAAGGCTCCAAACTCCCGTTTACCGTCGGACGATTCTATCCGCACGACGGTGTTGCCGAATCTATCATGGCCTATGAAGACCACGGTGCCGGCAAAGGGGGAGAGGACCGGGACACCCTTCGGCGCCCAGTAATCCCAGCCCCTGATGGGTCCCGCCGTACACGAGCCGTCCTCGCAGCCCGTATGGTAGCCAATGCTACCGCGGGACCAATTTGTACCGGCCGGGAACAAAAAGCACGGCCCGGGTTGGGCCGACGCAGCTTTTGCCTCGGCAGGGGCGGGTGGCATTAACATCGAAAAAAGCGCGGCTAGGAACAGTAATCCCAGCGCACGCCGTGAAGAAAAATGCGCGCGCATGGATTCACCTCCGCGCTTCTAAGATCCCCGCCCTACGGGCTGGGGTCGACTCCCTTTTTGGGAAACCGAACACCGGACAGCTCTCATCTTACTGTCCATTGTTCGGCTTCCCAATGAAGCCAACCCCCAACATCCATAAAGGAACTTCCTTACAAGGAAGTTCCTTGCTTGAGTAAAAGGAGGTATTATTTTTTATGCAGTATTCCTTCGTTCACTTTTTAAGGAGCAAGTCACGTAGTGACTTGCGACGCAAACCCTCCGAAGCTTCCGAATGCGAAGCCCGACCAAATGATCGAGCGAGCAAGTCGCTAAACGAAGGAGGGGTAAGGAGCGCGCGAAGCGCTACCCGCATGTCACCCGCAACTTTCCTGTTAATTTTCACCACGCCCAAATACCACCGCTATCGGTGGCCTTGATCGTGGCAAATTTTCGAGCAGTCTTTGGCAGCTCGATGAAATAGGGATTTTGAGGAATAAAAAAAAGCCCTTCCCGATATTTATCGGGATAAAGGCTTTAAAAATCAGGGTGTGAGGTTTTCTTTCACCGTGGCCGAATTGTAACCCTCCCAGGGGAGAAGTCAAGGCTTAACAGTAATCAGTGATTAGCCACTAGCGACTAGTGAATAAACAATAGTAAATAGACAACAGTGATAACTACGTTCTGCGATCTACCGCCTACGCATCTGCTTCAAAACGCCACTTCCACCAATTTGCCATTTTTCTCTTCGTAAATCGGCAACTTATCCCGGACAGAATGATCGGTAAACAAAACGCCGTTTAAATGATCTATCTCGTGCTGGATGACCCGGGCAGGGAAGTGGCTGAAAGAAGAGGTGATAGGGAATAGGGAATAGGGAATAGGCCGTTGCTTATTAGCATTCAAATCAAGAGATTGGTACTTTAGAGTAATGCTTTCGGCCCGCCACACCGGTCCGTAAATGCCGGGGATCGACAAACACCCCTCGAGCCACGGTTTATCCGGATTAGGTCCTAGGGTTTTTGGCCCGGCGGACTCAACTATTTCCGGATTTATAAATACTTTACTAACCAGCCGGTCAGCGTCTGTTGGATAACGGTTAAGTTGGTCATCGTCGGGCAGATAGGTGACAAAAAGTCGCCAAAGTTTACCAACCTGGACAGCTGATAAACCCACGCCAGCCGGATCGGTTTTTTTCATGAGCGTTTCAGCCATGTCAACAATAAGTCGAACAATCTTTTTATCCACAGTTTTCACGAGAGTACTTTTTTCTCGCAATACTCGGTTGGGTACAGTTACTATGGGTAGAGTCATAAAGAGATTTTAGAATTTTACACTTAAACTTAACCTGTTCTTGATATTGACCCCTGTTTAGTTGATGTAATTAGTTCGGGTCGTGAAAGACAATTGTATCAGATGAAGTAAACGAGTCACTAATTTTTCCTAAAGTCCCGAATTCCCTTTGCAATCACCCGCATTTTGTGGTAACAATACACACTCAATGTGTAATAAGAAATTATGCCCCAGTTAGTAGAATCGTCACATCGTCCACACGACGACATAGAACTTCGATTTCGCTCACTCCTACTTCCTTTAGTAACCGGCTCACGGGAAGGAGACTGGTTCCTTCAAGGTGAAAAAGTGGCCGAATTCAGACAAGAAGCACTAGTAACCGTTCCCCAGGTACCGCTGGCAGTTGCTCCCGTGTTAGTCCTACGTCCTGTTAACCTTGTCAATGATACGGTTGCCAGCTTGTTTCCTGACCGCTGCGGCTTAACTTGCTGGGAAGGAGTAGTCTATCCTGTCATTGCCGTCAACCCTGCCAACCAATGGTATGCCCGCCAACCAATTGATGCTAGGTTGGTAACGCCAGAGCTTCGAGACTTTCTTCTTCAAAATCTTAACTGGACCGTTTAAAATTACTCTAGCTTCGTCGCCGCTTTGGTAGCCACCCTGGCTAAGGCTGCTTGAATTGTCTCGTTATCGGGGTTTAATTTTTCCAAGAAGTAACCATACTGGTTAGCCGCTTTATCAAATTCTTCCAAATCTTCGTACACCAAACCCAAGGTATACACCGCTTGTTCGTAATCCCTTTTAAGTTCAATAGTTTTTAAAAGCGTTGCCTGTGCTTGCTCTAATTTGTTCTGCTGTATTTCCACCAAAGCCAGGTTAAACCATAACTTGGCATCCGTCGGCGCTAATGTTAAAGCCTTACTTAGGGTCTCGTGGGCTTGATCAAGAAGGCTGGGGTCAAACGCCAGCAAATCGACCAGGAGACGCGCCCGGCTTTTGTAAAAGTTTATATTAACCGGGCTAAGCCAAATCACCTCATCAGATAACTCCAAGGCCGCTTCGGCCATTTGCGCTGCCGCACTGGATTCATTGACCGTCAAAAGTGACAGCGCCGCCGCCCCGGCCGCCTGACCCAACTCATCTTTATAGACCGGCTCGCGGGGAAGCAGCCTGACCGCCTCTTGCAAGTTAGTCAAAGCTGTCAAATAGTCTGTTGACTCCGCTTGTTTACCGGTAGCATAGGCCATATCGGCTCTAAGCCAATTCGCTGTCCGCCATACCATATATAAACTTACAATTAGAATTAATTGCCAACCTACGAGCAGTTCGAATTTAATTTTAGTCTGCTCCACTTTTTCGTTAGCGTCGGGGGTGGCCATCCTCCAGGCTAAGGCCGGAAACATAAAGAACAGTAACCCCACTACCACCGTCGAAAAACCAAAAAAGTTACTGGTAGCTACTGCCATAAAGCCGGCCAATAAAGCCATCAGCACTAGTTGGCTTTGCTTTTTGTCTGCAGCATTTTTCATTTTTAATTTTTCATTTTTAATTTGTTTTACTGTCCACCACCCGTAACCGATCATAATCACCAAGTAACTGGCTAAGCCGAAAGTTCCGCTGGTGGCCGCCAAATTCAAAAACTCGTTGTGGGCTTTGTTATAGAGGTAGTCCCACTCCGACACTAAATTGTGCTCACTGGGTCGAAAAAAATAATAGCTATAGGCAAACGTTTCCACGCCGCTGCCAAACCAGGGATAGTGACGCCAAATATCAATAGCTCCCTTCCAGACAATGCGACGGATATCACCCGATTCGGTGCCGCCGGTCTCAAGCTGCGTTCCGGCCGCCAGGGGAGTGGGCGTCACCTCCTTTGTTTGACTAGCTTCTCGTTTCATCGACGAAGGCAACACCCCTTCGCCAAAACTTAAAAGTAAGACGGCTACCATCGCCGCTACCACGGTAAAATTCAGCCCCACCCGTTTTAGCTTAATCAATCGGCCGCGAAACCAGAAGACCATTGACCAGTAGCCGGTTAATCCCACACCGGTAGCGGCCAGCCCCGAGCGGGACTTAGTAAAAATAAGGGTGAGAAGGAACACCCCAAACAACCCCCACATTAGTTTTTGTTTTTTAAAGTCGGCTAACCCCCAACTCAAAGGCAGAATGAGGATCATAGTTAGGTATGCCGCCAGCCAATTAGGTTGGCCAAAGGTACCAAAGATTCGGTATTTAGGGTTTGTGGCCTCACTCCAACAATCGGTCGACGCTTGGCCACGTAGTATCAAGCAACTGGGTGAAATTTTGAAATGTTCAGGCAACGCATACAAAGACACCACCACCCCTCCGCAAACAAGCGCTACTATTAGCGATTTGATGGCTTTCTGGGGAACGTTGCTTACTAAGGCGAAAAACAAAATCAGGTAACTGACAGTACTAATTAGACCGCCATGGAAGCGGGAATAGTAACCAAATAAACTAGTATGGCGGTCAATAGAAACAATCGTCGCTACTAGTTGGGAAATAAAAAATATGATTAGGGGTATGGTGAAAGGAGTTTTCTGCCACAGGATTTTTCTTTGTCCCACCATCCGCATCAGCCACACCGCTAAAATAAGAATGGTAAAAATATAAACCATAAACATTTTAGGCAATTCGAACAGTTCTGAAGTCCGACCTGTCCAAACTAGCGGCAAAATCAAAAAGAGAACCTGAAACAGACGGGAAACCATCAGTCTTAAATATCTATCCCAATCCATGGCCTTACCCTAACAAAAAAACGGATTAGAGGGAATAGGGAACAATCGCTGTTTACTCTTTGCAGTTTCCATAGTATTCTCTTGTTGCCTAACTTCCCGCCGCATGTGGCTTGCCCCCCCCTAGGCGGGACCTGCCCCGACTTTTACGTCGGGGCTATCTGTCTTATCTATGGTTTCGCTCATCGATAAAATTTTTGGTCTGGTTTCTTACGATGTCGGTATCGATTTAGGTACCGCCAACACCATGGTGCTGGTTGTGGGTAAGGGTATCGTCGTTAGGGAGCCATCTGTGGTTGCGCGCCATAAAAAAAGCGGCACCATTTTAGCCATCGGTTCCGAAGCCAAACTCATGGTCGGCAAGACTCCTGAGAGTATTGAAGCCCTAAGACCCCTAAAGGACGGTGTTATTGCCGACTTTGATGCCGCCGAAGCCATGCTCAGTCACTACGTCCGTTTAGTCCACCAGGACCCCTCCTCCCGTTTTAAATTGCCCCGCCCCCGAGTGGCTGTCGGCATTCCCTCCGGGGTCACCGAGGTTGAACGCCGAGCCGTCCAGGAAGCGGCTTTGTCAGCCGGCGCCCGCCAGGCTTATTTAGTTGAAGAACCTATGGCCGCAGCCATTGGCGCCGATCTGGCTGTTGAAGAACCGGAAGGCAGGATGATGGTCGATATCGGCGGGGGCACCACCGAAATCGCCGTCATTTCTTTGGGGGGAATAGTTTTAGGTCGTTCTCTCCGAGTCGCTGGCGATGAGCTCGATGAAGCCGTGACTTCATTCGCTCGCATGAAATATGGTTTAGTCATCGGCGAGGCCACCGCCGAACAAGTCAAAATCGCCGTCGGTTCTACCTTCCCTTTTGAAAAGGATAAAAAACCATTACAAACTGTTGTCCGTGGTCGGGAACTCGAATCCGGCTTACCCAAAAGCCTCAAATTTAGTAGTACTGAGATCCGCGAAGCCTTGGCTCCGACTATCCGCCTGATTGTGCAAGAAATTACCGACGCTTTGGAAGAAACCCCACCCGAACTTGTCGCTGACATTTTAAAAAACGGCATTGTTTTAGCCGGAGGCACCTCGCAATTAAGGGGAATCGACCGAGTCATTGCCGAAGCCAGCAAAATGCCGGTCTGGCAAGTAGAAGATCCCCAAACAGCCGTGGTCCGCGGCTGCGCCAAAGTCCTACAAGATCCTCGGCTTTTGAAAAAAGTCAAAGTCAGCGGCGGACTCCGATAGGGATTAACTAATTTTTCTCATTTAACCTGTACTACTTAGCCTACTTGTGCTACCCTCAATCTTGGCCTATAAACTGTACCTTACGAATCGTGAGTCATGAATCAGCTAAAACCAAGACTTGCCAAACTCATTTCCCGTGTCTTTGAACCCATTATCGAAATTCCTCTCTTAATTACTATTTCCACCATGGTCGCCTATCTCAACGGCTACCGCTGGCGCTTCCTAGCTTTCCTGTTGGTAGTTGACGCCGTTATCCCCGGCCTTTACTTTTTGTATCTCCTCCGCTCCAAACGCGCCCAAGATTGGGATATTACTGTTAGAGAGCAACGGTTGCCATTATTTTGGCTGTCTGTAGCCACTCATTTTATGGGAGTGATCTTGGCGTTTTGGTTAAACCGCCAGCCTTTGGCCAACATTCTCTTGTCCTTTTGGTTTCTGGCTGTAATTTTTACTATTATTACCCAAGTCTATAAAATTAGCCTCCACACCGGAGTCAATACCACCCTAGTCATTTTTAGCCTCTATCTTTTCGGCAGCCGAGTCTGGTGGTTACTCGCCTTACCGGTCATAGTCAGTTGGGCCCGTATCGTCTATCGCAAACATACACTGGCTCAAGTAGTTTTCGGCGGGCTAGTTCCCGCTATCATCTTACCGCTTTCTTTTTACCTTCTCGGCGTCAAGTTTTAATTCTTTTAACTTCCAAACATCATCCCAAGGCACCAGGCCGAAAGTATGTTCTTTCTGTAAGAAACATCATACGTAAGTGTGTTCTTTCTGTAAGAAACATCATACGTAAGTGTGATATAAGTAATCTGCTTTATGGCTGCTAAAGGTGAAGCCACCACCGTCTGGTTAATTTACCTAATTCTGTCTCTATTCATTCTGGCTATCGATAGAGTTGGTTGGTTACGACCGGCTCGGGCAACTACCGAAACAGCGGTTAATACCATCTCCAAATCACTGGTGCGAACCAAAGTTTTAGTTTCCGCTCCCTTGGCTGCCATCAAATTTGCGGTCAATGGCAGCCACCGCGTCGCCGATTTAGAAAGCCGTTTGGCCGAAGTTTTAGTTGACCAGGCCAGATTAGAAGCGCTCGAGAAAGAGAATGAAGCTTTACGCCAGTTGGCGAAACTGAAACTTCCGTCCGACCCCACCTTATTACCAGCCAGCGTCGTCGGTGGTTCTGATATGCTGATACTAGCAGTCGGTGAGCATCAGGGGGTAAAAGTGGGCCAGACAGTGATTAGCCCCACCGGCATCTTAGTTGGTGAAGTCGTCCAATTATCGGCGGTTACCAGCCGCGTCAGAACACCTCTCTCCAGCGACGCCAAAATTCCGGCCCGGGTCCGCCAAAAAAATTTTGCCGGCTTAATCTCCGGCGAGTCCAGTCAAGTCAAATTTTTGAAGCTGGAACAGGATGAGGTAGTTTCCCGAGGCGACACCGTTATTACTTCTGGACTTGAGGGCAACTTTCCGCCGGGAATTGTCATTGGTCAAGTTTCGGCTGTCGCCGGTGAACCCTCGGCCATCTATCAAGACGTCAGTGTTGATTGGCCGGCTGTTGCTCCGGCCGCCGTCGTTTTCGTTATCATGCCATGAATCCGCTTATCGTTATCGCTAGTTTACTCATTGCCCTCTTTATCGATCGCGTCAGCGGTACTTTTTCGGTTACCTTACCCTTGGCAGCTGTTCTTTTTACCCTCGTCTCTTTCAATAACCGTTCAAAAATTGCCTTCATCATTGGCCTAGTGGCCGACATCTTTATGGGCACTCCGCTGGGAGGTAGCGCCCTCCTGTTTTTGGCCGTGGTTTATGGTCAAAAGTTACATCAAAATCGGTTTCCTCTCGATTCCTGGTGGTCAATAGTCAGTTGGGGCTTGGTTACGGCTGTCCTCGGCCACTGGCTATGGCATCGACCTTTGCCGGGGTTAGTTCTGGCGATGGAAGCCCTCTTGGCCCTGGCAATTTGGCGCCTACTCCATTGGTGGCAATTAGTCAAACCCCTCGAAGATATTTATTTAAGGGTTAAAATTTAACCATGGGCTTTCCAAAGTTACGCTCCCGTGTCCGGCGCGCGGTTAGTTGGCAAGAAATATTTATTCCGGGGGGCCTCCCTCCTGACAAGTCACCCCAGTACCTGATTCGCTGGTTCCAAGTCCTGGCTCTTTTTGCCCTGGGAGCAATTTTCCTCAAATTGGTCAAGCTCCAAGTAGTCGAAGGAGCCAGCTTTAGGCATCGGGCTGACGAGAACAGGGTTATTACTCGTCGTTTAAGCGCCAACCGCGGCGCCATCCTTGACCGAAACGGCCATTCATTAGTCCGAAACACCCCCAAGTACTACCGACTTAGTCCGGACTCGCTTATTACCAAAGACAAATTCGAGCCCATCGGCCGCGACCAAGCCCTTTCCTTGGCAGTCAGCGACGA
>MHDE01000005.1:9015-17268 GCA_001803465.1 Microgenomates group bacterium RIFCSPHIGHO2_01_FULL_45_11
TTGCCCCAGTCCTCGGTTATGTCGGTCAAATTGATGAGGCAGAGCTAAAGCGTTTGGCTCCGACCTACGTTGCTGGCGATGTGGTCGGCAAGTTGGGCATCGAGGCGGCCTACGAAGCAGTTTTGCGCGGCTCTCCCGGCTTGGAAATGATTGAGGTCAATTCTATCGGTGAACTCATCCGTACCATCGGCCGCCAGGATCCGCTTCCCGGTCAGGACATCCGTCTTAGCCTTGATTTGGGTTTGCAGCAACGAATATACCAACTACTCGAAGGCTACACCGGTGCTGCCGTGGTCAGCGACCCGCAAACCGGAGAAATTCTGGCTCTCGTCAGCCGCCCGAGCTTCGAACCCAATAATATTGTTGGTTCACTGGCCGAACCCAACGAACCTTTTTTTAATCGAGCCATTGCCGGTAGCTATCCGCCTGGCTCCCTATTTAAAATCGTTACTGCTACCACCGGTTTGGAAGAAGGCGTCATCGACTCTGACTTTACCGTCGAGGATACTGGTGAAATTCGGATCGGCGAGTACCGCTACGGCAACTGGTACTTCGATCAATATGGGAGAACCGAAGGCACTGTCAACCTGGTCAAAGCCATTCAAAGGAGTAACGACATCTTTTTTTATAAGGTGGGAGAAGCAGTTGGCCCGCGCCTCCTGGCTAAATGGGCCAAGTTATTTGGTTTGGGTCAACCTACCGGTATTGATCTTATCGGTGAAGCCGACGGCTTGGTACCCACTCCCGAGTGGCGGGAAAAATTTATCGGTTCCCGTTGGTTTCTCGGCAATACTTATCACTACGCTATCGGTCAAGGTGACTTACTGGTCACCCCCCTCCAGATGAATCAAGTGGTGGCCGCCATCGCTAGCGGCGGCCAGTGGTGTCAGCCTCAACTGGTTAAAACCAGCTCGGAAAACACTAATTGCCGGGAACTCTCTCTTAGTAGCAACACCATTAGCCTCATCACCGAAGGCATGAAGGCCGCCTGTCAAACCGGCGGCACCGCCTTTCCCTTTTTCGATTTTTCTTCTCCCGTTGCCTGTAAGACCGGTACCGCTCAGTTCGGTGATAAGGAGAACCGGACTCACGCCTGGTTTACTGTCTTTGCTCCGGCCGACAACCCCAAGATAGTCGTCACCGTTATCTTGGAAAAAGCCGGCGAAGGTTCCCGCGAAGCCGCCCCTATCGCCAGAAAAGTGCTCGATTACTGGTTCAGTCAGCATCAGTAAACTTTGATTGGGGTAATTACCTCTTTTGGCTGCTTTAAACTACCCTCCGAAATTACCCACCAACACCGAAAAGTCAAACACCGTTACCCGACCGTCGCCGTCGATGTCCCCTCTTAAATCTCCGCTGGTCAATAAGGAAATCCAACCGACTACGTCTAGGGAATCCACATCGCCGTCTTGGTCAATGTCGCCTGGCGGATAGGGGATTGTGAATGATCCGGGAGTAATGCGGCGTTGGCCACCGACTTCATTACAACCGTCAACCACCACTTGCCAGTAATAGGTACCGGGACTAAATGTCCTAGGATAGGCAGTGCTTCCGGTCACATTTTCGTTAACGACATTGAGATAGCGCAGGCTGCCGCTGGGTAAACGTTCGGGGCTATCGGAGACATTAAGATACACTGCTTCACTATTGGGCGGCGTTTCCCAACTTAAGGTTGCCGTAGTGTTATTGATGACAACTGGATTTGCGGCCGCCGGACTTAACCAGCACGCTGGCGGCGTATTCAAGACGTTAATAATTGCGTCAGAGAGGTCACTCGGAAAAGTGATCGATTCGTAACTAAAGATATTCACAATTTTATTGTTGTCATAGTTAAGCGTATTGTTAAAGGCGGTGAGCCAGGGGATAGCCGGATTCATATTCCACCATTCGACAGCTCCCCAGGGCGTATTGTCTAATTCGGCAATCGCGGTGGGGAAATCAAGCGCTTCTTCCGGGTTATAGGCATAGTCGTAAAAACTCCAGCCCGGAGTGGCAACCTGAGTTAAGGAGTGGGTATAGTAGTACGGCTTGCCAATGCCGTGGGTAAACAATTTATTCCGCGGCAAACCCATGGCAGCCACATGATTTACCATCTCATTGATGTGAAGGGACATGACATGGTTGAGCGTGTCTTTGGTTGGTTCACCAGTTGGCGGATAGCCATAACTTGTTAGAGCAGCGTACCCAAGTTGGACGAAGCCGCCATCTAATTGGTTCCAATCAGCCGGAATATTTGGGTCGAGGGCAGGATCTTGGTTGAGATAACTATTTCCGTCAGGATAATAGTAAAAATTAGTGCCGATTGATAATTCATTGTCAATTTCCACCCCAGCCAGTAAATATTTTCGGTCACTGGACAGATTGTTGTACCAACTGACAATTCGGGGAATGACTGAATTTAAAGCTGCCTTTTTCGCTTCTATATATGTCCGGCTACCGAGATTGGGTTGCGGTTTTACCCGAAGCTGGCTGCCCCAATTCCGCCAGGAGATTTTGATGGCTTCGTTGGAATCCCAACTGGTCCATTCGACATTATTTCGATTATTGGGATTATAACCCGGAAGACTGGGATCCCACCAATTCCAGAGATCCGGCCGATTATCCCACCAGAGAAAGCCGTCAAGTTTAAGATAAATCGGCATGTCTTTTGTCTCGGCGATATTGAGTAATCGATCTATATCTTGGATTTGGATATCTTGGCTTAGATCAAGCAGCCAGACTGAAAAACTTACCCCAAGTTTGCGGTTAGTTGTACCGTTGGTAGGGATACGCTCACGGATTTCGTCAATCGCCCGCGGATCCAGAGTGTTCGGATCTTGAGGAAACCAGCAGTACTGGGTAGATCCGGGCGGACAGCCGGTCGGAGTTTTGTTAACCAGGAGATATTGAGGATCAACCGGCACCGCCCAAGCCAAACCTCCGAAAAATCTGAGGCCGCCAATCAAAGTAATGAGAAAGATTAACACTCTTAGTCGTCCGTTAACGCGCATAACACCATCTTTACATGGCGCTTCGCGAAACACAAGCCGGCCCACTCACCTCAAAGAGGTTTTCTCCGTGATAGAGTAGGACTTGTGGTTAATAGCATAAAAAAATTATCACTTTTAGAAAAAGCTCACTGGGTGGCGGTAGTAGAAACCATCGGCATCGGCCCGAAGTTATTTACTCTGCTTTTAAATCACTTCGGTTCAGCCCGAAACATTTGGCAGGCTTCGGCTGATGCGCTCCACGACTGTAAAGTCAGCCCGTCAGTTGTTAACGCTCTCCTCAAACATCGTCAGGACATAGAACCGATTTCCCACCTAGATAGATTAAAAGCTTTGGGGATCACGGCCGTCTGCCTCTTCGAAGCAGACTATCCAGCCAATTTGAAGACCATTGACCGACCGCCGCCGGTTCTATTTGTCAAAGGTAACCTCACGCCAGGCGATACTCGCGCTCTGGCAGTGGTCGGTACCCGTAAACCCACCAGCTACGGCCGCGAAGTCACCGAAATTTTCGTCAAAGATTTAGTTAACGCCGGCTTCACCATCGTTTCCGGTTTGGCCTACGGCATCGACGCCATTGCCCACCGGACAACCTTGACCGCCGCTGGTCGCACTTTGGCAGTTTTGGGCGGCGGCCCGGATAACGTCTATCCGGCTGACCACCGCAGTTTAGCCGACGACATCACTAACCATGGTGCTCTCATTAGCGAATTCACTCCCGGAGTCCACCCTTTAAGGGGTAACTTCCCGGCGCGTAACCGCTTAATTTCCGGCCTAAGTTTAGGCGTCCTCGTCATTGAAGGTGAGTCTAAAAGCGGCACCAAACACACTGCCCATCATGCTTTGGAGCAAGGTAGACCTATCTTTGCCGTCCCTGGCCCCATTACCTCCCGACTCTCCGACGCTCCTACCGACCTTATCCAAAAGGGGGCCATCGCCGTCCGCTCGGTCGAAGATATCGTCAATCATCTTAAACTTTCCCTAACACCCCCAACCGCTACAGACCTTAAACCAGAATTTGCCAACGACTTGGAAAAGATTATTTATCAAACCTTAGCCCTCGGCGAACAACACATCGACGATCTTGTCAGAGCGCTCGGCCGCACTACTGCTGAAGTCTCGACCACCTTAACACTTATGGAACTCAAAGGCCTTATCAAATCCACCGGCGCCGGCATCTGGCTTAAGAAAACTAGGGTATAGGGGATAGTAAATAGTATCGAGCTAACAACTTATAGCTTCGTTCTACCCTAATCTCTAATCACTACTATTATCTATCCTTACTGTCCATAGCCGACCACAAACTGGCCAAAGTCAAAAAGATCCACTCGGCAATCACCGGTTAAATCAGCTGGCTGTCCACACCCCTCACTCCCATAGACTCTCACTAACCCACCGAAATCCAGGTAGTCGACGTCGCTGTCATAATCCAAGTCTCCGGGCAAAGCTGGCGTCGGCGAGGCCAACGCCCGCTGGTAGACCCGCACATACTCCACCTCAAAATAGCTCGGAAAAACAGTCGAAGGGTCAGGCGGGCCTGGCCAATTACCGCCCACCGCCAAATTAAGAATTAAATACAGGGTATTTGAAGCAATCGTGGTTGGATCGGTGTAACGCCACCATTCGACGTCGTCCACGTACCACACTAACGCGGTCGGGCTCCATTCAATCCCAAACGTATGCCAGCCGGCCGAAAAGTCTGGCCCTGCCCGACTTGTTCCCACATCGCCGGAAGAACCATTGGGATACAAAAAGTGATAATTCATGTGCTGCACATTCGGTTCCTGTCCCAGTATTTCCATCACGTCTATCTCCGGTCGGGAAGTATAGTCGCAGGGAGAGTTAGAGCAATCAACAGGCAGCAGCCAAAAAGCCGGCCACAACCCCCGACCCGAAGGGACTTTGACTTGCGCTTCAGCGTAGCCGTATTGAAAAAAGAACCCCGGCGGCTTGACATATTTTCTGCCACCCGTCATCACCATCCCCGACGTGTAGTTATAAAGCTGGCCGTTCCACCCCACCATGTCCCGCCGTTGTGCCCGAAGCCGCAACCGCCCATTCTCCACGAACACATCAGCCGGGTTGTACAGCTCCAGCTCCTGGTTGGTTTCAATCGAACACGTATCAGTGGCCCACCAGAAGCAGGTATGCCAGCTAGCGGTATCGAGGCTCAATTCGTCAAACTCATCATTGAAAACTAAGTTCCACCCCGGTTTATCCCACTCCGCTGCCTGGACAGAGCCAGCCAGGGCCAAAAAAGATCCGCCAAGCACGCTTACCAGCCACAGTTGTGGCAGTCTACTTTTTTTCATGGAGAGTGACAGAGATTGAGTTCATCATACGCCCTTTAACACTCATGTTCTAGTTGACAACCCCCGTATACTTTGACAAGGTTAAAAAATGTATGGAATTAGTTATCGTCGAATCACCCACTAAAGCTCGTACCCTCGGTCGTTTTTTGGGTAAGGAGTATCAGATTGAAGCCAGCATGGGCCACCTCCGCGATCTTCCCAAAAGCCAATTTGGCATCGATGTCGACCACGACTTTAAGCCCGAATACGTTATTGTCAAAGACAAAGACGCCGTGGTTAAAGGCTTAAAAGCTGCCGCTGCCAAAGCCGATCAGGTCATTCTGGCCATGGATCCCGACCGGGAGGGGGAAGCGATTGCCTACCACGTCAGATACCTTATCAAAAATGCCAAGCTAAAAAGTAAAAAGTCAAAGTTTCAAAGAGTAACTTTCCACGAAATCACCCAACCGGCCATCGAAGACGCCCTTAAGCATCCTCACGATCTTGATCTCAAACTGGTCCACGCCCAACAAGCTCGTCGAGTAGTTGACCGTTTAGTTGGCTACACCCTCTCGCCGGTACTGTGGAAAAAGGTGCGCCGCGGTTTGTCAGCCGGCCGGGTTCAATCCGTTGCCGTCAGGTTAATCGTCGAGCGCGAGCAAGAAATCAACGCTTTTAAACCACAGGAATACTGGCTCATTTTGGTTAACTTAAAATCGCAAAAAGGCGAAGCCTTCACTGCCGAACTTATCAGCATTAACGCCAAAAAAATTGTCGTTGCCGGTAGTCAAACTTTAGAAGTTAGCCAAACCGCAGCGGCCAAAGAAACCATCACCCTTCCCACCAAGGCCAGTATTGAATCGGTAATTACCGACCTCAAAGCCAGCCGTTACCTCGTTACCAACGTTGATCGCCAAGAAAAGCACCGTTCACCCTACCCACCTTTTACCACTAGCACCCTGCAGCAAGCCGCTGCCAATCGCTTCGGCTGGTCCGGTAGACAAACCATGAAGCTCGCCCAAGACCTCTACGAACAAGGCACTATCACTTACCATCGTACCGATTCCGTTAACCTTTCACCCTTGGCCGTTACCGCCGCTGCCGAATTTATCAAAAAAGAGTTTGGTCAAAATTTTCTACCCGAAAAGCCCCGTTCCTATAAGACCAAAAGCAAAAATGCCCAAGAAGCCCACGAGGCCATTCGCCCGACTGACGTCACCGCTAAAGAAATCCACGATAGTTTTACTCCCCGCCACCAAAAACTTTACCAACTCATTTGGCAGCGTTTCCTATCTAGCCAAATGGCCGACGCCGTCTATGACGCCACCACCATCGATATCGAAGCCACCCCAGAAAAATCAACCAATAAATATGGCCTCAGAGTCACGGGTAGCATCCAAAAGTTTTCCGGCTGGAAAAAAGTCACGGGCCTTGATAACCAAGATACCATCGCTCCTAGCGTTGACAAAGGGGAGACCTGCCAGTTTATCGATGTCAAAAGCGAGCAAAAATTCACTCAACCGCCGCCCCGTTACTCCGATGCTTCCTTAGTCAAAGCCTTGGAAGAACGCGGCATCGGCCGGCCCTCTACCTACGCCCCAATTATCTCGACCATCATCGACCGCGGCTACATTGAAAGAACTGACCGCCGTTTTTACCCGACGTTGGTGGGTCAGGCCGTAGTCAAATTCTTGCTCACCAACTTTGACTCGATTATGGATTACGACTTTACCGCCGACATGGAAGAAAATCTCGACCGTATTGCCAGGGGCGAAAAAGACTGGGTGCCGGTGGTAGGTACGTTCTGGAAGCCTTTTAAGGAAAAAGCGGAGCAGGTAGAAAAAAATTCTAAGCGCGTTCCCGTCCCAGTGGAAAAAACGGGTCAAAAATGCCCCGAGTGCAACCAAGGCGAAGTAGTGATTAGAAGCGGTCGTTTTGGCAAGTTCTTAAGCTGTAGTCGTTTTCCAGATTGTAAATACACAGCCAATTATCAAGAGAAGGTTGACGGCCTCAAATGTCCTGGCTGCGGTCAAGGCGACGTCGTCATCAAAAGGACTAAAAAAGGTCGCCAGTTTTACGGCTGCTCCCGCTACCCGGCTTGCAAATGGGCCAGCTGGACCAATCCGAAACAAGGGAATAGTGAATAGGGCAGAGGGGATAGTAGAGAGAGTTTTTAGCAATCAGTGGTTAGTTTTCAATTACCGGTAATTAATTGTCAATTATCAGCCATCGGTAAATCTACCTCATTACTCATTACTTTCTACTTTCTATTCATTGTTATTTATTGTCCTTGACACTGCTTTAGTAACTTGTCTATATTCGAAGTGAGATGGTCAATTACGAGTCAGCCTACGATTATGTTATTCATGGCCTTCCAGTTCCTGCCGAGCTCGTAACCCCAGTTGTCACCACCTTAGTTCCCAAAAACGCCGTCCCCGACCTCCTCCGTGGTACTGGTTTTGAACCAACGACTGTAATGGGAATGGTCAACTCATTGACAGCCGATAATTTTTTAGGCAAACCTTAACTTTATGCTTCAAGGTAGTCTCGAGGTCCACTATGGCCCCATGTTCAGCGACAAAACCTCTTCTCTCATCGACCTCTATTTAGAGCTGGTAGCCCGTGGGGACAACGTTGTCTGTGTCAAACCCTCCCTCGATAATCGCTACGGCGACGATGGTAAGCTATATTCACATAATGGCAGGAGTGCCCCAGCTTTTCTAATCGACGGCCAAAAGCCAGAGTCGATTTATCAACTGTTTCCGCCAGGGTGCACCCATCTCATTGTTGACGAATCAAACTTTTTGCCGGCGGCGGGCATTGATATTATACGAAATCTTCTCGATCAGGGAGTCAATATTTATGTAGCTGGGTTGGATTTAGATTTTTCCGGCCAAAACTTCGGGTCAACTTTAGAATTAATCCAGTGGGCGGAAGCTTTAGCAGCCGAAGGTCGCGGTGCGGTGGTTAAACAC
>MHDE01000005.1:17309-56075 GCA_001803465.1 Microgenomates group bacterium RIFCSPHIGHO2_01_FULL_45_11
CAACTATGTCTTACGCCAAACAAATCATGACTAGACAAGTTTTAGTCGCCGCTGCCGACGGTTACGGCGCCGCTTGCCCTAGCTGCCACCCAACCCTAAACCGGGGATAAAAAGGCTAAATCGTTTCCCCCTTCTCCAAGCCCTTTTCTTTTCCGCTCAAACCATTTACTATTATAGCGCTTATGAAGGTATACTTCGGCGCTTCCGTCACCTTAGACCGTTCTCTCTTACCGATGTATCAGAAAATAGTCAGCGAGATTAAAAGTATAGGTCATACCGTCCTGTCCGAGTATGTCGTTGACCCCAAGCTTCAAGCCGGCGCTGGTTTAAGCCCAAAGAAACTTTTTGCCCGGGAAACCGCCACCATTGATAAAGCCGACCTCATGGTCGCCGAAGTCACTCTACCGAGTTGGGGCACCGCTTTTTTAATGGAACACGCTTTAAAAAAAGGCCGACCGGTTCTGGCTTTGTTCTTTCAAGAGGCAGACCACCCCTTACCCCTCATGATTCAAGGCCATCCTGACCTCTACGTCGCCCACTACGATGACGATTCCCTCAAAAATGTCCTCAAAAAAAATCTAGACCACCTCGAACAAATGAAATCCCGAAAGGGAAAACTTATTGTTATCGACGGCGCCGACGGTTCCGGCAAAGCCACCCAAACCGAGCGCTTAGTCGCTTATTTCAAAAAGCATCACCTACCGCATAAATATATTTCCTTTCCTCGCTATAAAACTAGCTTTCACGGCAAACACGTCGGCCGCTTCTTAAAAGGCGAGTTTGGCGGTAACGGCGAGGTTAGTCCCTACCTGTCGTCTTTGGCTTTTGCCCTGGATCGCTTGACCGCCCGCGACCAGTTAGTCGACTGGCTTAAAGAGGGCAACCTCGTCATTGCCGACCGCTATGTCTCGGCCAGTTTAGCCCATCAGGGTTCCAAGGTTTCTTCAGAGAAACGAAGTTCGTTTCTTGATTGGCTCTATACCATGGAATACCTGGAGCACAAGTTGCCCAAAGAAGATATCGTTATCTATTTATATGTTCCCCTGGAAGTTTCTCAAGAACTAATTAAAAAACGGGGGAGCGCAGATATCGCTGACAGCGACCTTGACCACCAAAGCCGCACCATCACTCTCTATCAAGAATTAGTCAAAAAATACCCCCATTGGGTGATGATTACCTGCGTTGACAAGAAAGGTAAATTGCTGGCCATTGACGCTATCCACCAACAAATTCTTGAGGTTCTTCGCCAACGCCATATTCTGCCATCTTCCTCTTGACAAATATGTAATGGCTATGTAGACTTTCGGGAAAGTGGTTTGTCTAAGACACCCACTTTTGATCCAAGCAACGAGACCCTCCGAAGCTTAAGCGAAGGAGGGGTGACACCAAGTTTTCAAAGGGGGTGTTTTTTGTTTAACCAAACAACTCCTATCATCATTTGTCTTAAAATTTCTTTCCGAAAAGAGCAGAAAGTCCCGCGCCTAAGCCGCGCGGTTTTTTTATGGGACCAGACCAGAGTCAGTATCTAGAGGCCAGAAAAAAAGAGAGCAGAGTTCCCCCTTTGTTAAGGGGCATCGGCCGTGTTTTTGTCGTCACCGACAACGACAGTAAAGTTGCCGCCACGACAGAGTGGTTAAATACCTTTGGCATTATCGTTGGCGAAGCGTCACTACCGATAGCACCTCGACAGAGTAGTCGACGCGAGCCAGACTGGACCAGTGCCATCAAAGTTTCCCGGCATAAAGTTGAATCGTTGGTGGCTGATCTCGAAGGCGAACCCGGTCCCGAAGCCCTGGTTATCGCTTCGGACATCGTGGTCTGGATAAACGGTCAACCAAGATTTAACCTGTCTCGCCAAAAGATAACCGACCCCCAGGATCTTTGGGTTAGAAACTGTAACCACAATGCTGTTCCAGGAGACAAGTTGCGTTTAGAAGAAGCTGATTTGATTGCGACCTTTACTCAGCCAGCAGCAATTTGGTGGGACGTTGCCGTTTCAGTTTCTCGGAAGGGATTACGCCTGACCGCCGCCGACCGGTTTTTGGCAGAAACTAAACCTTTACCAGCCCAGCTGATCAGGCAAATTTTTTGGAGTGACGTTCCTGGCAGCGTCGGTCGTAACACCCGTTTGCCCCTTATCGATGACGACAGATTAAAACCTTACTTTACCGGAATGGTGAGTTTTCCTCTCACTCTCTGTACAGATGAGCTGGGTAATTTCCACGACTGGCATGAAAACTGTACCAGTGATTTAGTTCATGACTTGTTATCGGTTGAAACCATGAGAAATCAAGCCGCTCAAGCTATCCTCGGCGGGATCTTAAGCTCAGAACGCATGGCAGAGTTAGCCAAACAAAAACCAAAAACCAACCCCAACGGTTGGTTTATGGTGTAAAATAATACCATTGGTGCCTTACTATAGTTTTAGTTAGTTAAAGATTATGGCTACACTTCCTAGACAGCCAGACGTTGTAATTTACCAAATCAAAGCTGTTGACTGTGGAGCGAAACAGGCAGAACTAATTAAGCCTGCAGACCTTCCCCCAGGCACCGCGCTTGCAGAGTTCGTTAATTTATTAGGATTACCGTTATTTAATCTGTCAAATGATTTGGAGCCGGGAACGGAAGAAGAACAGCAAAAAGACATCTTCTTACTCAGCGAATCGGAAAAAATATGAGTTCCTACACCGTTACTCTTATGACCAGAAAGGAAACCACTCCCTTCACGTCAGCGCCATTCCGCAATGCCATAGAACCAGTGAAGACTCAAGAGATCCCCGCCAATACTAGTCTTGCCCTCAGACTGGAAAATGGAGATGTTATTGGTCACGTCATAAATTATGCTGGCCAACTCCTCGTTGTTCCTTGCCGCACCAAAGACGGTTACGTCTACGTTTCCGAACACATCACCTACAACCCTGTAGTCTTAGACGATGAATCAGCCCATGTCCATCAAAACGGTAATGTCACCCAATTTTTCGAAGTAGCAAGTGTTGGGTAATCACCCTTTCATCCCTTTACTCCCGCAGTGTTTATTCAAGACACGTCGGCAGTCAAAGATCACCCCAATCCCGCTTTCCCCTAAGGCGTAGAATCGTATACAATACTTCCAGTATGTTCGACACCCTGCTTTTGAAGTTGCCTCGCGACACCGAAGTCACCCCGGAAATGGCCAAAAATTTTTTGGCTGGCGTCAGTGAAGTGGCCAGCCGACCAGGACTCATCAAGCATCTTCTCGGCCAGCGGCCGGTACCTTTAGCCTTAGAAATTATTAGTTTTCACCAGCAAATTCAATTTACTATTACCTGCGGTCAAGCCATTACCGAATTTGTCAAAACCCAACTCCAGTCTAATTACCCCCTGGTGGTCGTCGAAACCATCGCCGACCCCCTCCTAAATATCGCCCCCGTCTCTGTCGGCAGACTCTCTCTGGCTACAGCCAATTATTATCCCTTGAGTACCGCCAAAGACTTCCGCGACCTTGATCCCTTAGCTTCGGTACTTTCGGTCATGGCCAAAGCCGAAGCCGATGAGGTAATGATGGTCCAACTGGCTCTGGCAAAAGCCGGCAGTAACTGGCAACATCATGGTCAATCGGCCATTGATAAAGGTCGGCCGGGAGAGAAACCCGAACAAACTAAGGCCCTGCCCGAACAACAACTTATCAGAGATAAAATTTCCTTTCCCGGTTATTATTTCACTCTTCTATTGGCAGCCACCCACAAATCTCGTCTGCGCGAATTGGCCAGCGCTTTTCAGGTCTTTAGCCGCGCCGGGGGCAACCGTCTTTCCTTATCGGTGCCCCTCTTTAGTAAGCGAAAATTGCTTCACGACCTCCAGGGTAGACGAGCGGTCGGTAAACAAGTCTTAAATATCGACGAGTTAGCCACTATTTGGCACTTGCCCGGAGAAAAAATCAAAGTCACCGGTATTGCCTGGGGCAGTGCGATTCTGTCCGAAGCCCCGGAAAATCTGCCCTTGGCTGAAGGCAAGACAGAAGCAGAAAAAGCCACCATCAACTTTTTTGCCAAAACTGTTTTTAAAAACAAGGACGCCGTCTTTGGTATCAAAGACGCCGATCGCCGCCGTCACCTTTGGTCTATCGGCAAAACCGGTACCGGTAAATCCACCCTTATTGCCAACATGGCCATCGACGACTTCAAAAAGGGGAGAGGAGTCACTGTTATCGACCCCCACGGCGACCTTTCCGACATTCTTCTCGATTATATCCCGAGCCACCGGGTCAACGACGTCATCTACTTAAACCCGGCTGACAAAGACTACACTGTCACCATCAATCCGTTGGAAGTCGCCAGTAGGGAAGAGCGGGAATTAGTGGTTTCTGGCATTGTCGCCATTTTCCACAAACTCTACGGCTACTCCTGGGGACCACGCTTGGAATATATCTTAAGAAATTGTTTGTTGACCTTGACGGAAGCGTCCGACTCTACTCTGGGAGACGTGATTAAGCTTTTGACCGACTTTAAGTTTCGTCAAAAAGTCGTCGACACCATCAGCGACACCGTCATGAAACAATATTGGCTGGTCGAGTATGCCCAAATGCCAGAAAGACTTCGCCAAGAGGCCATCGCTCCCATCTTAAACAAAGTCGGCCAATTTGTCGGCTCGCCCCTGATCCGCTCGGTCATCGGCTCACCTAAATCTTCCGTCAGCATTGATGCTGTCATAAACGAAGGCAAAATCCTCATCGCCAATCTCTCCCAGGGAAGGTTAGGCGAAGACAACGGTGCCCTACTTGGGGCCATGCTCATCACTAAGTTTCAGCTGGCTTCCATGCGTCGGGTCAATGTGCCAGAAGAACAAAGGCGGGACTTTTACCTTTATGTAGACGAGTTTCAAAATTTCGCCACCCTGTCTTTTGTCAAAATTCTCTCCGAGGCCAGAAAATACCGCTTGAATTTAATGATGGCCAATCAATACATCGCCCAAATTCCCGAAGAAATTATCAAGGCAATCTTAGGCAACGTCGGCAGCTTAATAACCTTTACCGTCGGCGCATCCGACGCTTTTCTTTTAAAGCGCGAGTTTTCCGAGGTTTTCTCCGAGTCTGACCTCGTTAACTTGGAGAACTACCAAATTGCCGTGAAGTTAATGATTGACGCCCACGCCAGCCGTCCCTTCCTGGCTCACACTTTGCCTTTGCCAGTCTCCAAAAACCAAAACCGTGACAAAGTCATCCGTGTCTCCCGAGAACGCTATTCCAAAAAAAAGTAAAATTTTAAGCGGAGTAAACCACCTTCCCAGTATTTTACTCAATTGAGTTACTTAAAGTACAATAGAGTTATGGCTAAAGTATTTGACGGCAAAGTTTTTGCCGCTAGCAAAGAAATCATTCTCAAGAAAGAAGTTAAAGCCTTGCCCTTTACTCCACGCTTAATGTCCATTGTCTTTGTCGAAGACAAAGCCGGAGACACCTACACCGATCTTAAATTCGAGGTTGCTACTCGCATCGGCATCGAGTTTGATAGATTAAATGTCTCTTTGGACGAACCCCTCGACGCCTTGATAAAAAAAATTCAATCAGCCAGTCAACGACCTGATCTCCACGGCCTTTTAATTCAAAAGCCAGCCAAAGCCATCTGGCAGCAGTTCCAACCTATCACCTATAACTCATCACCTATAACCTTCCCCGATTGGTGGCATCAACTTACCTCTCAAATTGATCTCCTCAAAGACGTTGACTGTCTTCACCCCCAAAACCTAGCCAAAGTCTATCAGGCTACGTGGACATTATTGCCAGCCACTGTCAAAGCCATTCTCTACGTCTTACTCCAAGCCTTAGACGAGTCAGCCCTGCCATCGATCCCTCGAAACCTTGATGCCAGAGAGCTTCTGATTGCCGTGAAGCCGTTCTTTACTGGCAAAAAAATTAGCGTCGTCGGCAGAAGCGACATCGTCGGTCGTCCCTTAGCCGCCGTCTGTTCCCAAGCCGGGGGAGAAGTCAACCTTCTCGGCTCGATCGACTCTCTCTCTACCACCTTACTATCATCGGAAATTATAATTAGCGCTACCGGCGTCGCCAACTTAATCACCGAAGCTCTGGTTAAACCTGGCGCCGTCGTCATTGACGTCGGCTATCCTGTCGGCGACCTCGACTTTGAACGGGTCAAGTCAGTCGCCGGCTTTATCACCCCCGTTCCATTTGGCATCGGCCCGGTCACCGTTACTTCTCTGTTAGAAAATCTCGTCCAAGTCGTTGTTCAAAAGCACCCTCGTTGATTACAACACCTGACTTAAAGTATTCATAGAAAAATGGAAAATCACCGAATCATCTAAGTCTTGTTTTTGAAAGCGCTTCCAGGTAAAATTAGCCTCATTACTCACACCGAACCGGTCTCCTGATTACTTCGGTTTGGTGGCGGTTTAAGGAGACAGATGTCAGAAAAAGCTTACTCTATAGATCTTAAAGAGCTCTTGGAAGCGGGTTGTCACTTCGGCCATCAGGCCCGCCGCTGGAACCCCAAAATGGTGTCTTATATTTACACCACCCGCGACGGCGTCAGCATTTTTGATTTAGCCAAAACCGCCCAATGTTTAGTCGAGGCGATGACCTATGTTCGTGACTGGGTTAAGGATGGGAAAGACATTGTCTTTGTCGGCACCAAGCGTCAGGCTCAGGCAATTGTCAAGGAGGAAGCCATTAAAGTTGGCGCTCCGTTTATTTCCGAGCGCTGGCTTGGCGGCCTGCTCACGAATTGGAACGAGATTGAAAAACGCCTTAATCGCTTAAGGACCATGCGCCAGGATCGAGAGGCTGGTTTATACAAAAAATATACCAAGAAGGAAAATGTTCTTATCGACCGGGAAATCGCCAAACTCGACCGCTTTTTAGGCGGTATCGACTCCTTAAAAGCCGCGCCCGAGGCCTTATTCATCATTGATACCCACAAGGAAATCGTCGCCGTCCGCGAAGCTAGTCAGAAAAATATTCCCATTGTTGGGATTGTAGATTCCAACGCCGATCCCTACCCCGTTACCAAAGTCATTCCAGCCAATGATGATGCCGTCCGTTCGATTAAACTCATCGTCGCCAAAATTGCCGAAGCCTACGCCGATGGCAAAGCCCTAAGAAAATCCACCCCATCTACCCCCAAAGTTCCAGACAAAGACCAACTTAAAAAACCGCTTAAACCCAAGCAATCAAAATGAGCTGTGACTTTTCTATCTAGATCCACCTAAATCTTGGTAATATCAATTAGTATCGATTAATATCGACGAGTATCCAAACTAAAAGAGCTAAAGGTATTTAATATGAGTCAGCCATCAACACTGACAGCCATTAAAAAACTACGGGCTGCCACGGGCGCCGGCGTCATGGAGGCCAAGCGGGCTTTGGATAAAGCTAAAGGGAATCTTGAGGAAGCTAAAAAAGTCATTACCGCCGCCGGCATAGTCAAGGCCGAGAAACAAGCCGACCGCCAGGCCGAATCAGGCATGGTCTTTGCCTATATCCACCACACTCAACTCTCGGGTACCATTATCGAGCTAAACTGCGAGACCGATTTTGTCGCCAAAACTTCCGACTTTCAAAGTCTGGCCAAAGAACTTGCCCTGCAAGTTAACAGCATGAATCCAAGTTCCGTTGACGATCTCTTAAACCAAGAATATATCCGCGATCCCCAAATAACGGTTAGTGAGCTCGTCAAACAAACCGCCGCCAAAGTGGGCGAGAACGTTAAAGTCAAACGCTTCCAACGCTTTCAAGTCGGGGAAAAAGCATAATTGTGAGTCAATGTCTCTTCTACCTTTACTGTAAGCTAGCGAAAGCTCCGGCAGACGCCTTTAGTCCGTTTTTTTTACAGTTTTCTGATTACTGATTACTGGCAGCTGATTTGTTACAATTAACGGAGGGAGGTCACTCATGTTTGACAAAATGATCAGTCACATGCAGAAGGTTTTGCTTTTAGTGGAAGACGATCTCAAGCTCATTAAAACCGGCCGGGCTAAACCCAGCCTGGTTGAACACGTTAAAGTTGAAGCCTATGAGGGTCAGGTCATGCCCCTCATCGAACTGGCCTCAATTACCGCCCCCGACCCTCACACCCTGCTCATTTCTCCTTGGGACAAAACCATTGTCGACAAAGTCTACAAAACGTTATCAGCCGGCGAACAATCTCTAAATCCAGTGATTGACGGCGACCTCATTCGCATCAGCGTGCCGCCTTTGACGCAAGAAAGAAGAGAAGAACTCGTCAAGCTGGTTAAGCAGAGGCTTGAAGCCGGCCGGCAAATGCTGCGCCAGTTAAGAAACGACACCAAAAAAGACATCGACGCTATGGAGGGAGAACCAGGAGTGAGCGAAGACGACGTCAAACGTTACTTAGACGACATGCAGAAAAAATTTGACGAATTTCTCGTTAAACTCGAAGACTTAGGTAAAACCAAAGAAAAAGAACTGATGGAGCTATAAATAGGGTATCCACTATTCACTGCTTATTATGGTCACCGCCCTTATTCTAATCAATTTTCTAGTCATTCTTTCATTTTTAGTTTTGATTCATGAACTGGCTCATTTTTTAGTCGCCCGCAAAGCCGGAGTCAAAGTTGAGGAATTTGGGCTGGGTCTCCCGCCCCGCGCCAAAATTCTCCTCAAAGATAAACTCGGCACCATCTATTCACTTAACTGGCTACCGATTGGTGGTTTTGTCCGGATGTCAGGTGAGGACGAAGCCGAAGACATAAAGTCTCCCTCCTCGCCGCCCGCCGACAGACTCTATGCTAAATCCAAACGAGTTCGCCTGGCCATAATCGTAGCCGGCACCATCGCCAATTTCCTTGTCGGTGTCATTTTATTCGGTGGTCTCTACACTTATACTGGCATACCCGAACCATTGGGTTACGTCAAAGTCGACGAAGTCATTGCCGACACCCCGGCGATGACAGCCGGTTTGCAAGCGGGCGACAAAATTATTGCGGCCGATGATACGAAATTCCCTACCGCCGATGCCTTTACCGATTTTGTCGGCAAAAACCGCGGTAGAAAAATAATCCTAACCATAGAACGCCATGCCACCAATAGACAGCTAGAAGTCTACGTCAGAAGCGAAACCGAAACTCCGCCAGGTCAAGGGCCGACCGGCATCTTTGTTACCGACACCCAAATTGTCAAACACCCCTGGTGGCAAATGCCCTTTCGCGGAATGGCAGAGGGCATAAAAATTTCCTTAAACTTTATAGTCGGCGTCGTCGTCGGGCTCGGTAATGCCCTCCGGAATTTACTTTTCGCCGGCACAGTACCCAAGGACATTGCCGGGCCAGTCGGCATTGGCTATCAGGCTGTAAAACATGATTTAATTACCCCCGGGCTGTTTTCGGTAAAAAACCTTCTTTTCACCGCCATAATTTCCTTAAATCTGGCCATCATCAACCTGTTACCTTTTCCCGCCCTCGACGGCGGTCGGGCCCTCTTAGTTATTTTGGAAAAACTTACCAGCCGCCGCCTCCGCCCGCAGCTAGAACACTGGCTCAATCTGGCCAGCCTCGGTCTGCTTCTGACCCTGTTTCTTTTAATATCGGCAAATGACATCGGAGTGATTGTTAACGACTCATCAGTTAGGGATTGGCTGAAAGCCATCTTCGGTCGCTAGCTTCTTCGGTTTAGTCATCGCCTGGAATTCGGTCAATGCCTCTTCCGCCCTACTGGCAATTTCCTTTGATGGACTCGCCGCCAGTGTTCGTATGCCTGTGAGTAAGTTTTCCTCGTCGGTGTCGGTTAGAAGAATCGCTGGCATGTCTTCAAATGTTAGTTCAGTCACCGGCGCTGTGAAGGCAGCTGTCGAACCGGCTAACTCCGCTTTGATACGCGCTTCAATCGCTTTGAACAATGCCTCCATCCGCTGCTCATGGAGTAAGTGTTTTTTAGTCTGCTGTTGGATTAGTAGTCGCGCCGCCGTGTCGATAAAAGCCAATTGCGATGTTAGTCCCTGATCGATTGCGGCCTGATTAGCCGTGAGGGCAAGCAGTCGGGACCGAAACGGGGTGTGTTCCGGCAAAGGATAGGCTTGAAGAATGGTGGGTATCTCCAAGATGAGGGAAGCCCGGAATTTATCCGAGTCTGGGAACTGACGCTGACGCCGATCAAAAAACATTTTACTCGTTAGTTTCAGACCGTACCGCCAATCGTGACGGGTCAGAAACGTCGAAAATATTGTCGACGGCAGAATAATTTGCGGGTGATGCTCGAGAAAGTCACGATAGGCAGTTACCCCTCGCTGACCAAAAATCACTCTAATGGTATTTTCCAGCCCTTCGGCCGTACCGGTGAGAGCTTGCACAAAATACAAATAGACATTGGTATGAAATTCCACCACCCGAGGGAGTAGGGGAGAGAAAGCTAAAAGAAAACTAAGCAAACCATGAGTTCGATATAGTTGAAGTAGGCGGTGCTTGGTAACACGCATGGTTAGAATCATTCTAGCAGGCTCCTCCCCTTCTTACCATTATGCGTATTAAATATGTATTATTGCTTAAACAGGTCAGGTTTACAAGGCCGTATTCCCGTCCTTTTCGGCAGGCGGAGTTTGTAATAGAATAGGGTACGAAGTTCATCCTCAGTCGGTGAAGGAGAAATACCAACCATGAAAATGACCAACTCGGCTATTATTCCTATCAGAAAGCCACCAAAAGGCGGCGAAACAGTTAACCATCGCCTCTTAGTTCAAGGCGGATTTGTCAGGCAACTTATGGCCGGAGTCTATATTTACCTACCTTTAGGTTTACGGGTTTTGGACAAGATTCGTCAAGTCATCCGAGCAGAAATGAATACGATTGGAGGTCAAGAGATTCTGATGCCACTTTTGCATCCGGCTAAAAATTGGAAAACCACTGGTGGTTGGGACAATATCGATGTGCTGTTTAAGTTGAAAAGCCGCACCGGCAAAGACTTCGCTCTCGGCCAAAGTCACGAAGAGATCGTTACCCCTCTAGCCAAGGAACTAATTAGAAGTTACCGAGATCTTCCCCTGGCTTTATACCAAATTCATTGGAAGTTTCGAGACGAACTTCGTTCAAAATCTGGATTACTGCGGGGCCGTGAATTTGAAATGAAGGATCTATATAGTTTTCATGCTTCGCAACGAGACTTCGAAAAGTTTTATAAAGAGGTCAAAAATGCTTACCTTAAAGCCTTCAAAAAAGTCGAACTGGAAGCCAAGGTTACCGAGGCTTCAGGGGGAGGTTTCTCAGAAAAAATTTCCTACGAGTTTATGGTGACTACCGACGCGGGCGAGGATGACATTCTTTACTGTGACGCTTGTGAATTTTGCATCAATTTGGAAATTGCCAAAGTCAAGGCTGGCAGCACTTGTCCTAAATGTACCCAAGGTAAGCTAAACAAAGCTAAAGCAGCCGAGGTGGGAAACATTTTTGACTTGGGACAGAAATACGTCAAAGACTTTGGCCTTGAGTATCGGGACGAACAGGGTAAAGCTCACTACCCGATTATGGGTTGTTACGGGTGGGGAACGACGCGGACTATGGCGGTTTTGGTAGAAAAATTTCACGACGATAAAGGCATAATTTGGCCAAAGTCTGTCTCCCCCTATCACGTCCATCTAATCGACATCAATCAAGGTCAACAGGGAGAATTAATTTACAACCGTTTGCAAAATGAAAATATCGAAGTTTTATGGGACGATCGGTCTAAAGCTGCCGGAGTAAAATTTGCTGACGCTGACCTCATTGGTATACCCGTGAGGTTAATTGTCTCTGAAAAAACCAAAACTAACGTCGAATGGAAACGACGAATGGAAACAACTTCAGAAATTATCGACATTTCTTCTAGTATTGATAGAATTAAACAGCTTTACAACCAGCTTTAATAAAATGAATGATATATCAAAGAAAGTTATTACCACTCACCAAAATCCCGACCTTGATGCCATTGGTTCGATTTGGCTTTTACAGCGCTTTGATAAATCAAACTATGACAACTCATCGGTGACTTTTGTGCCGGCCGGTGAAAAGATTAGTCTCAAACAACTTAAAGATCTCAAATTGGATATCACGCAAATCACCCACGTTGATACCGGCGGTAGTGAATTTGACGATCACGCCAATAACACAGGTAATTCTTCAGCCGTCTTAGTCTTTAATTATTTAAAGAGACAAAATCCTTCACTTGTCGAAGATAAGGCACTCGGAAAAGTAGTGGGGTTCATTGATAAAACCGATCACTTTGAGTCTTACTTTTGGCCGGAACCGACGCACGACCGTTACTACTTCATGCTCGAGCACATCCTTAACGGTTATAAATTAGGTGGTTATGGTGACGACCATGACCTCGTCCGTTTAGGAATAACTTGTTTGGATGGAGCCTATACCATAATAAAAATCTACTTGGAAGCCGAAGAGGAAATAAAAAAAGGTACTATTTTTAACACCAAACATGGTCAGGCTTTGGCAGTTGAATGCAGTAACGACGCGGTAATAAAACTTGCTCAAAAAATGGGATATACTATCGTGGTTCGCAAAGACCCGGAGTTAGGTAATCTTCGCATCAAAGCTGCCCCACTACCCCAAATCGATTTGACTCCGGTATGGGCTAAAATTCAAAAGTTAGACACTATCGGCAGTTGGTATTTTCACCCCGGTAAGCATATGTTAATCAATGGCTCCAAAAAAAATACCGATCAAAAACCTTCACCCTTAACCTTAACTGAAGCTACAGAAATTATTAAAACCACTCTGAAGTAACATGAAACAATGCCCTTTTTGTCAAATCGTCAACAAACAAATACCTGCCCTTACGGTCTATGAAGACAGGGACTTTATGGCATTTTTGGATATTTACCCCAAGGTTTACGGTCACACCTTGGTTATTCCTAAAAAGCATTATCGTTGGGTTTATGATGTTAAACCTTATACTAAGTATTGGCAGCTGGCTCGCCAGATTGGCCTGGCAGCCTTACGAGCGTTTAATGCCAGGTGGATAAGCTTTATGACCGTTGGCGAGGAGGTACCCCACGCCCACATCCACGTTCTACCTAGAACCGAAGCCGATCATCAGCCCGCTGTTGTCAACTTTAGTAAAATAGTAAAGTTAAGCCGTAATCAACTAAAGGCAATCGCTATTAGATTGAAGCAAGAGATGGGAGGTGTATAGGCGTGTCCACCATCGTTAAAGCCAAAAAAGACGAACCAGTGGCTTCTATTATCCGTCGGTTCAAAAAAATTGTTGCCGCTGAACAAATCCTAAAAATAGCCAAAAAAAAAGAGTATTACATTAAACCTTCGCAACTACGCAAAGAAAAGAAAAAAGAAAACGAACGTCAGCGAGCCCGGGAAAGAGCCTTGCAACAGTGAGGTTCTGATTTAAGCACTCTCGGTTAATTTAGCTATATTCTGTGAAGGGCGGTGAGGGGAAAAGAATCCCTATGGCCAAGGTTCTCATTCACGCCGACAGTAAATTTCCGGTAAATCGACGTCGGATTCGCCGAACCATCGAACGCGTTCTAACAGAAAAAGGAGCTATAGGTAATATGGTGGTTTCAGTGGCGGTGGTTGGTGACAGGAAAATGAGTCTGCTCAATAAACACTATACTGGTTCTATTGGGACTACCGACGTTCTCTCATTTCCATATACCGAAGACACCGGTAAGTTAACACCCAAAGGCTTTATTACTCCTAAGACAGAAGCTTTGCAGCTCGGCGATATCGTGGTTAGTTACCCCCAGGCAATTAAACAGGCAATCAAAGAAAACAAATTAGTTGACGACAAGATTGATTTTTTAGTCGAACACGGCCTCAACCACTTATTGGGTATCCACCACGACTAATTAATTCAAAATTAAAAATTGAAGATTCTCAGCTCGATTTAATTTTTAAATTTTGAATTTTAACTTTTAAATTAAAGCCCTATGTCCTTTTATCGTAAATACCGGCCGCAATTAGTTAGACAACTTGATTTAATTGTCATTCGCGAGAATTTTGAAAAAATTCTTTCTAGCGGCAGTTTTTCCCATGCCTATCTTTTTACCGGCCCGCGGGGTACCGGCAAAACCAGCGCGGCGCGCATTCTGGCCAAAATCGTTAACTGTCAAACAAACCAGATTTTTTTGAAAAAGAATCAGCCTCTCCAAGAACCTTGCGATAACTGTTCGCTGTGTCGTCGGATTAGCCAAGGCAGCAGTTTAGCGGTGATAGAGATGGATGCAGCCAGTAACCGAGGTATAGACGATATCCGGTTGTTGCGCGATCGCATTGGTTTAGCGCCTGTTGAAGGCAGTCGCACCGTCTACATTATCGACGAAGTCCATATGTTGACAACCGAAGCCTTCAACGCTCTTCTCAAAACATTAGAGGAACCGCCGCCCCACGTTGTCTTCGTTTTGTGTACTACTGAGACAGAAAAGATTCCTGGCACCATCACCTCACGCTGCGTTCACTTTTCATTTCCCAAGGCTACCACCGGTGAAGTAGTCGCTTCATTAGCTAAAGTTGTCAAAGCCGAAAAAATAGCCATCGATGTCAAAGCCCTTGAATTACTGGCCGCTTCGGTTGATGGCAGTTTTCGCGACGGCATGAAATTATTGGAGCAGCTAAACCTAACCGGTGACAAGATTAGAGAAGCAGCAGTGCGTAAAATAGTCGATTATGAACAGCTCAACCAAGCCCGAGACCTCGTTGATCTGCTTCTATCAAGAAAGATTAATCCCGCCCTCAAACTCCTGGCCGATAGCGAAAGTGCCAACGCCGATCCCTTAAAATTAATTAAACAGCTGCTTAGTCTACTCCGTCAAAAACTTCTTACTGGTCTTCAACAAACACCAAAAAAATCTGAATTAAAAGAAATTATTCAATTAATTGAATTACTAGAAAAAGCAGGCGTACAGGTAAAATCGTCACCAATAACTTTTCTTCCCCTCGAAGTAGCAGCAGCAGAATTTTGCTTGTCAAGTCAAGCAGTCGGTCATATTAAATCAAATCCTGAACCGGTGCCTCAGCCGACAGTAGTCATAAATCACTCTCAGCCCCTCCCCAAACCCAAATCTACACCTCAGTCCCAGGCTCCTAGCGGAATCAAACCGAAAACCTTTGCAGAGATTCAAAATCGCTGGCCAGCAGTTTTAGCTGCCGTCAAACCCCATAACCACAGCCTCGAAGCTCTGCTCCGATCTAGTCGACCCCTGTCATTCGGTCACGGCACCATCACTTTAGAAGTCTTTTATCAATTCCACAAAGAACAGCTGGAACAGGAACGGTACCGCCGGACATTGGAGATGGTCGTCTCCGAGATTTTTGCCTCGCCTATAAAATTAAAATACATTTTAGGAGCAAAGCAATCATCGGCTTCGAAAGCACCAGAAAAGCCCAACGTTTCCGGTCGGGTAGAGGACGAAGAATTAGCTAAAGTCGCCGAAGAAATTTTCGGTTCAAATTAACTCGCTGCTGGTATATAATAAGTCAGAAGTTACGAATCCTAGCTGAGGAGATGATCTATGGCGTTTAATCCGCTCAAAGGTTTAGGCGATTTAAACAAACTTCGCCAGCAAGCCATGCAGATTCAGCAACAGCTGGCAGCTGAAGAGATTGTTGTCGAAGAAGGCGACGTGCGTGTGGTTATCTCCGGTGACCAACGAATTAAAGAATTTACAGTGCAGGGAATTACTTCAGAACAAGCCATCGCCGTCTTAAACAAAGCCATCAAACAATCCCAACAGCTGGCTGCCAAAAAACTCCAACAGATGAGCATGGGGATGGGTGGCGGTACGCCCACCAGTCCTCCTCCAGGACAGTAGATCAATGGTCCAAAGTTCGGGCGCGAAGGAAAAGATAGGATTGCAGTTCTTGTTCGCTCGTTAGTCGACTATAACTTATACCGCCATTGCTCGTATGGAGAAACAGTCGAACTCTCGGCGGCAAGTCATTTGTTGTTTCCCCAAAATTTTTCCTAACAAAATCGCTCTCCGTCTCGCCCAAGTGCATCATTTGGTGAACCAGCTGTAGCCAGCGGTCACCTCCTACCAGTTTATGTCGATTCCAGGCATAGACAATGGTTCCCGGTTCGAGTTTTGATATTCGATCAATTTCCTGCGTCGGGCCAAACAACCCCAAATATCCCTCTGCCGATAAAAAAGCCTGCGGGGGTAATTCTTTCAAACCAAACAGTACGCCGGTAGCCAGTTGCATCAGCAGCTGACAATTGGCTTCAGCTGGCGGACGGCTTAAGTCAACTTCCTCTCTCGGTCCGGCGGCAAAAGAATAGGGGATTCCCAACAACTCACTTGGTTTCATGGGATCTTTCAGTAAGCTTTGGGAATGTGAAAGCGGCGACACAATTGACGGACTTCCTTGAGCACCTCGGCGGCGGTAAGCTTTTTTTTAAGAATGGTGACGATCAGTTCTCCGATTTTTTTCATTTCCTTTTCTTTCATGCCCCGACTAGTGACTGCCGGTGTGCCCAAACGGATTCCCGAAGGATTGAACGGCGGATTAGGATCAAACGGCACGGTATTGTAATTTAAAACTATGCCTGCTTTTTCCAATAGAATCGCCGCGTCTTTGCCTTTAATATTCAGCGATCGCAAATCTGCCACCATCAGGTGATTATCCGTTCCTCCGGTTGTCAAGTTGACGCCGTTTATCATTAAAGTTTGAGCTAGCGCTTTGGCGTTTTTGACTATTTGTTGGCCGTATTTTTTAAATCGAGCCGTTGACGCTTCAGTTAAGGCCACGGCAATCCCGGCAATGGTATTAATATGTGGACCGCCCTGCAGGCCTGGAAAGACCGCCTTATCAATCTTACTCGCCAAATCCTTATCTTTTTTTAGTCCCCGACTAGTCACTAAAATCATCGCCCCCCGAGGACCTCGTAAAGTTTTATGAGTCGTGGTCATGACTACGTGAGCGAAGGCAGTAGGGGAGGGGTGAACACCAGCGATGATAAGTCCGGCAATATGCGATATGTCAGCCAAAAGATACGCTCCGACACTTCCAGCAATCTCTCCGAAGCGCTTAAAGTTAAGAACTCGGGGATAGGCGGTAGTACCGGCGACTAAAATTTTAGGTTTGTGTTTTTTGACAAACTTAGCCAACTGGTCGTAGTCAATCACGCCGTCTTTTCCCACTTCGTACTGAATCGATGTAAAAAACTTTCCCGAAAAGGTAATCTTGGGGTGACCATGGGTGAGATGCCCACCGGAAGATAAAGTCAAACCCATCACTACATCGCCGGAATTCAATAAATTGAAGTAAACCGCGGCATTGGCCGGCGAGCCTGAATATGGCTGAACATTAACATGGGGTACGCCAAAGAGTTTCTTGGCGCGTTCAATCGCTAACTGTTCTACCTGGTCGACAAAAGTTTGACCTTGATAATAGCGTTTTTGGGGATAGCCTTCGGCGTATTTATTACCCAAAGGTGAACCGACGGCCTCTTCCACTGCTTGCGAGGCGTAGTTTTCGGAAGGGATAAGCATCAACGTCTGTTCTTGCCGCCTTCGTTCAGCGCTTATGAGTTTAGCAATGGCTCGGTCAGTTTGAGTTATATATTTCATCATCGATCCTTTCGGGAAAATAAAAAATAATCTAACTAAGTAAACCAAAGAGGAGCTGGTCAAATATTTAGTTAGATCATAGAAGATTGTACTCTAAAAGCAGCGTATAGCGATTAAGATTTTTGACTTGGACTAACTCTAACCTACGCTCGGCAGCTTTGTCAAATAGTTTGATACCTTTACCAAAAAGCATTGGCTCAACCGTCAAATATAATTTATTCACCACTCCCGCTTCCATAAACATAGTATAAATTTGACTGCCGCCGCAGACAGCCACTTCCGAATACCTTTCCTTTTCTAGCTGTCGAATCAACTCTTCAGGCGGCAACGACGAGGTCCTTATCACCCTGGAGATCGGAATTTTTTCTGGATGGCGGGTGTAGACAATGTTTAACCGGTCCGGTAGTGGTTTACGAAATGTGGCAAAGGTTTTTGACCCCACTACTATCACACCAGCTTTTTTAGTTCGCTCTTGGAAAAACTCTTTATCTTCTTTACTGGTCCAGTTAATCGACGGCTCGTTCGAATTTCTGGCAATAAAGCCGTCTGCGGATTGAGCGGCAATGATAAATACGTTCATAACCTTTGCTGCTTGCCCGCCCTTACAAATCCCGATATATATCGGGAGAAGGAGGGTGGTACTTGTTCTTACTATTCTACTTGCGCTACTTTTCCAATGGTATCATAGAGTAACGGATTACGAATTATGAATCACGAATCATGGGATAGATGAAACAAAACCAGCATCGTGAATACCAGTACCTTAATCTCCTCCAAGACATTCTCGATCACGGGGTAGGAAAGATTAGCCACACTACTGGTGAGCATTTAAAAAGCGTCTTCGGCCGTCAAATCCGTTTTGATTTAGGTCAGGGTTTTCCGCTTCTCACCACCAAAAAGGTCTTTATTAAAGGCGTCATCCATGAACTATTGTGGTTTATCTCAGGCTCTAGTAACGTCACCTACTTGACGAGAAACGGCGTCCACATTTGGGATGACTGGGCGTATAAAAGCTACCAGTTACAAGTAGCCAGGAACAAGAAATTATCGGATCTTAGCCTCGAAGAGTTTCAGAAAAAAATTCAAGAAGATGATAACTTTGCCCAAAAATGGGGCGAGATCGGACCGGTTTACGGCTATCAATGGCGTAAGTGGCCATCAGCCGACGGCAGGGAAATAGATCAGCTGGCTTGGGTGATCGAAAAAATCGCCTTAAAACCCCAAAAGAAACACTATATCGTTTCAGCCTGGAATCCCGAGTACATTTACGAAATGGCCGCTCCAGGAAAAAGTATGGTCATTGCTCCCTGTCACACCTTTTACCATGTCAATATTGCCGCTGACAAACTCTCCCTTCAACTCTACCAAAGAAGCGCCGACATGTTTTTAGGCGTGCCCTTCAACATTGCTTCGTACGCTCTTTTAACGTTAATGCTCGCCCAAGTCACCGGCTACCGTCCTGGTGAGTTTGTCCACACTTTTGGCGACGCCCATATCTACGCCAACCACTTTAACCAAGTCAAAGAGCAACTCACCCGGAAACCTCGGCCCTTTCCCATCCTGAAGTTAAATCCCGCCATCAAAAAGATTGACGACTTCAAATACGAAGACTTTGAACTAGACGGTTACAACCCCTATCCAGCCATCAAAGCCCCCATCGCTGTTGTCGGCGGTTTTGAAGACAAAGACTACCAAGTCTTAAAAGACAAAATCAGCCGCCAGGGTAAGAAGGATAATAAGAAGGATAAAAGGATAAATAGAAGATAAGATTCTTAAAACAAGTTCAGAATGACACCGGGGATATCTTCTGCCGTCATGCTGAATTCTTTTCAGCATCTAAATATCCCAGAATTGACCATTGCGCAGTAGCGTATACTGAATAGAAATCTCATGAAAGAAGTTGAGTCACTCGATGAGACTACCCAAAGCCATTACCCGCCTGATTGAACAACTGGAGAAATTACCCGGCATCGGGCCCAAAACTGCCCAACGCTTAACTTTTTATCTTCTCCACAATCCCCAAACCGAACTCGACAACTTTGCCGCAGCCTTCCAGAATCTTAAACGAGAAACGGTCATTTGTTCTATTTGTAACAACGTCGCTGAAACCGACCCGTGCCGAATTTGTTCCGACATTAGCCGGGACACGTCAATCATCTGCGTCGTCGAGCAACCCCTGGATATCCTCGTCATCGAACGCAGTGGGGGCTACACCGGCCTCTATCACGTCCTCCACGGCGCCATCGCTCCCTTAAATAACATCGGCCCCGACCAACTCCACTTAAAGGATTTGCTGCCCCGTCTTAAAAGTGATACAATCCGTGAACTAATCTTGGCCACCAACCCCACCATGGAAGGGGACGCTACTGCCATGTATATCGCCAAATTAATCGAGGAGAAAGGCTTAAACAACTTTAAAATCACCCGCTTAGGCCGGGGATTGCCCGTCGGCGGCGATTTGGAATACGCCGACGACATCACCCTCACCCGTGCGTTTGAAGGCAGGAAAGAATTGTAGTATGGCGGTGGAAGCTATAGAAACCGGATCTAAAATAAAAACATTAGGGTGTGAACCTGAAAACCCACCCCAGGTTAGCCAATTTGTGAGAACTCTTGAGACTCGATTTTTAACTAGCTTTCATAAACAAGCAAACATGAAATTTTATGATGGGGTTGCACCTCAGTACGCCAATGAGCGGGCCTGGACTACAGACACAAGAAATAGCATTCGGGAAAACCTTATTAGGAGAGTCAACCAATATATTAGTGATGGAGACAAAATTTTAGTTGTCGGTACAGGAACTGGTAGCGACCAAGAAATTCTGCAAGAGATAGGAGCTGTGTGTTACGGTATTGACCTGTCTAGACTAATGTTAATAGAGGCAAAAAGACGTATAAATGATCATTTAGTTCAAGCGGAAGCAGACGAAATTCCATTTCCTACCGACTTTTTTAATTTTGTGTACTGTGAGGCTGCTGCAGAGCATTTTGATGGGCCGTTTCTTAGTACTGAATTTATTCCAGAACTAACAAGAGTGCTGGTTCCAAATCAGAAGAGAGCCAATTTATTATTAAGCGTTAGGTTGGGTAATGGAAAAGTTTATCGTATATCTGATAAGAATAGCTTTAAATACTTTGCAACTTATACACAAGAAACCATAAACAGAATTTTAACAGATGCAGGGGTAGAAATAGTCGAACAGTGGTGCTCTCAAGGAGGAACACCCAGCGTCGAAGGCATCTTACCTTGGTTTAATACTATAGGAAAAATAAGATAGTATGAAGGTTTACTTTACAGCGGCAATAAGCGCTTTATCTCAGTATGGTGATAACTATAAGAAAATTGTAAGTTCTCTTGAGGATTTAGGTCATACAGTAATCGCTGACCACATTTTAAAGAAATCGTTGACACAGGTTTTATATCAAGAGAAACCAGAGGAACATGAGGCTTACTACAAGTCAATGATAAAAAATATTTCTAGCTCTGATTTATTAGTTGCTGAAGTTTCTTTTCCTTCAACTGTTCATGTAGGTCATGAGTTAACTTTAGCTCTTGAAAAAGATAAACCAGTTTTAGCCTTGTTTATCAAAGGGAAGAGACCGGTTTTATTTTGGGGAATTACTTCAGATAAGTTTTATGCAACCGAATACGAATTAGGTGATCTTAAAAAAACCTTGAAAGATGCAATAGAGTATTTAACTGAACAAATGGACACTCGGTTTAACTTCTTTATTTCTCCCAAAATCGCTACCTACCTTGACTGGATTGCCAAAAAGAAACGCCTGCCTAGAGCGGTGTACCTTCGCCGCCTCATTGAAGAGGATATGAAGAACGACAAAAACTACAGTAAATAGCCAATCGTCAACAGACAATAGCCAATAGTAAACAGACAACAGTAAAAAGAGTATAGGGGTTAGAGCATAGAGCATAGGGAAAATACCTGTAGCTACCAGCTTTAAGCTTTCAGCTATAACCTATAGACTATACACTACTCATGAAATCTTTCATTTGTCCGACGCTAGCCATCGACGACATCACTTTGCCCGACACGGTCTTAACCAAGGTGGTCGGCGGCTCATCTACCTATGCAGCCCTGGCTTCATCCTTATTTGCGCCTACGGTTTTAGGTAGCATTGTCGGCAACGACTTTCCCGAAAAGTACCTTACGTTTTTGGCGAAAAGAGGCGTTGATACCCGCGGCGTTCAACATTCCAAAAAACCTTCGTTTCATTGGGTAGCCAAATACTCCGATGATCTCCACGACGTCAAAACCATCAAAAATGAATTAAACGCCTTCGAAGATTTCCGCGTGCCCCCGCTTAAAAAGTATACCAAAGGTTGTTACAGCGCCTTTATTTCCAATATCGACCCCGACATCCAATTAAAAATTTTGAAACTCCTTCCCAAAAAAACCATTACCATCATTGACAGCATGGACTTATGGATGATTGAAAAGCGGTCAGCCTTAAAAAAAGCCATTAAATTAGCCGATATTTTCATGGTCAGCGAGCCCGAAGCCGAGGTGCTAGTGCAGGAAAAATTACCCTTGCCGTCGCTCATTGAACGCCTGATGCTTTTAGGCCCCAAAGTCGTCATTTACAAACGCGGTGAGCACGGTATCGCCATGTACGGCAAGATGGGCACCTTAATCGTTCCCAGCTATCCCCTTACCTTTGCCGTTGACCCTTCCGGAGCCGGCGACGCTTTGGGCGGCGCTATCGCCGGTGTTCTTTCCCGCCTTGGCCGTTTTGACCGGCAATCAATGGCCAGCGCCATGGTCTTAGGCAGCATCATCGCCTCTTTCACTGTCGAAGGCTACGGCACTGAAGGTTTGGAGCAAGTCATCCTTCCCGAAGTCATCAACCGCGCCAAGGTCTTTTTGAGCCAGCTTCCCTGTGAGGATCATATCAACCTCATCAAACCGTAGTGGTGAGAATATGAAGGTTTATTCCAAGAAAGCAACGCCTCCGACACGGCGAAGCCGGATCGAAGGCAAAGCGATATCAATAGCGCCGAAGGCTCAAGGCGGAACATATCTTCTATGAAGATCTATTTCACCGGTTCGCTCCACAACCTCGACATCGACAAAGATGTCTATCTCCAAATCGTCAAAACCGTTGAAAGTTTTGGCTATTCCGTCAAAGCCGACCACATTTTAAAAACCACCAAAGAAGAGCTAGATAAAAAAACCGCCCCAGAAAGAACTAGTTTTTATAAAGAACTCAACCGCTTTATTACCGCCTCCGACGTCGTCGTCGCCGAAGTTTCCTTTCCATCCACCATCAATATCGGCCATGAAGTTTCCTTGGCCCTGGATAAAGGCAAGCCGATTATTGCCCTTTACCAGCCAGGCAGAGAACCCGGGGTACTTCAAGGCATCCACTCCGACCGTTTTATCCTTTTGGAATACACTCTTACCGACCTCAAAACCGTTCTCGAATACGGCCTCGAAGAGGCCGCCGCTCAAATCGACATCCGCTTTAACTTTTTTGTCTCGCCGGAAATCGCCAGCTACTTAGATTACGTCGCCAAAAAGAGAAAGCTGCCCCGCGCCGTTTATTTACGCCGTCTTATTGAAGAAGACATGGCTAAAAACAGCGACTATTCAGGATAGGACTCTACTTGCTTGCCCTTCCGTAGTTCCGAGCCGATTCGGTCTGAGCAGTTCGGTGAGCTCATCGCCGGAGGGCTCACGGTCGAATGACTTGCGAGGGACGAAGGAGGGTGTTACATTTACCCCATATGTCCAAAACCATAGGCGGTGACGTCTTTGAGCAGCTGGCCGAGCAGAGCAAACATACTGCCAAAACTACTGTCAGTCTTCCCGGCCAGGTCGTTAATCAAGCCTTGGGGAAGTCAACCGCTCTTACCGCGAGCGAAACCACAGTTCCTGAAAAGAAAGACGCCATCCTACCACCTTCTCAACCAACCACCAGCTCTCAACCGCCAGGTTCAGTGATAGAACAACAACGAGCCCAAGAAGAGCTGGAAGCCAACAAGCTTAAGCGGCACCTTGAAAAAATTCGGGAAGAGGAAGACTATCAGCGAGCCAAATCCAACCAGCAAGTTGAAGCCTCAAAGCAACAAGCCGAGCAAGAAAAGGTGGAGGAAGTCAAGCAATTAGAACATGCCCAATCCGAACAGGAAAAGTCCCAAGTGTTGCAGGCTGGACAATCAGGCGCTACTCCAGTTGCCGCTATCGGGCCGATGGGAATGAAAATTCTCAAAAACAAGGCCACCCATGAGCGGGGCACGATTAAAGACTAGAATCACGAATTAAAAATAATGAATCACGAATTAAAAATGTAGCTACAGGTTTTCAATTCCTATTCGCTATTGGCTATTCGCTAACCGCTATGTTCTTATATAACACCCTCACCAAAAAAGTCGAAGATTTTAAACCTATAAACCCTCCTAAAGTCGGTGTCTACGCCTGTGGACCCACTGTCTATGACTACGCCCACCTCGGCCACATGAGAAAATACGTCGGCGATGACATTTTAGTGAGAACTTTAAAATATGTTGGCTTCGAGCCCAAACTAGTCATGAACATCACTGACGTTGGTCACCTCACCTCCGACGCCGATACCGGCGAGGACAAAATGGAAAAAGGTGCTCAAAAACATGGTTTAAACGTTTGGGATTTAGCCAACAAATTCACCCAGCAATTTTTTGATTCTACCACTGCCCTTAACGTCAAACCACCCGACATCGTCTGCAAAGCTACCGATCATATTCCTGAACAAATCGAGCTCATTAAGAAACTTGAGGTCAAAGGCTACACCTATAAAACTGACGACGGTATTTATTTTAACACCAGTAAATTCTCTGGTTATGACAAGTTAAGTGGCATGAAGCTAAATAAGCTCAAAGAGGGTGCTCGGGTTGAAACCAATCCCCAAAAGAAAAATCAGACCGATTTTGCCCTGTGGAAATTTACTCCCAGCGGAGTGAGGAGACAAATGGAATGGCCTTCACCCTGGGGTAAAGGCTTCCCCGGTTGGCACATTGAATGTTCTTCCATGAGCATGAAGTATTTAGGCGAGCAATTTGATATCCACACCGGCGGCATCGACCATGTTCCCATTCATCATACCAATGAAATCGCCCAGTCGGAAGCCGCTACCGGCAAAATCCCCTTTGTCAGATATTGGGTGCATCACGCCTTTTTATCAGTAGATGGTCAAAAGATGAGTAAAAGCCTAGACAACCTCTTCACGGTCGCAGACGTTACCAAGAAGGGTATTAATCCTCTGGCGCTCCGGTATCTTTATCTCACGACTCACTATCGCAAAACCCTAAATTTCACCTGGAAAGGCTTAGCTGCCGCCCGGCGTGGGCTGGAACGCTTGACTGAATCAGTCAGAAGGTTTCAAACCGACCAGCAACGCCTGTCCCTGTCACCAGAAAAATTAAAGAAGATTGATGCCTACCGTCAGGAATTCGACACCGCTATCAGTAGCGACCTAGATCTGCCTCAAGCCTTGGCCATTGCCTGGGAGGTAGTCAAGTCTAACATCCCTTCGACCGACAAGTACGACCTGTTACGCGATTTTGATTCCGTTTTTGGTCTGAATTTAGCTCAAACCACCAGTCAAGTTGAGGTTTTACCCGAAAGCTTGGAAAAGTTAGTCAAACAACGAGACAGTTTGCGTCTAGCCGGCGATTTTACCGGCGCCGATAAAATCCGCCAGAAACTGCTCCAACTGGGTTTTGTCATCGAAGACACCCCTACCGGCACCAAGGTAAAGAAAGGTAAAGAGACGAATGAAACGCTTTCGTAACTACTTAGTCATTTTGGCCACTGGCCTTGTCTTTATCGACCTAGCCTATCTCAACTGGCATCAAGCCAAACGACTTACTGTTGAAGAAAGATTAGCCACTATCGAAAAGCGCCTCGACTCTCTTATTAAACGGGCACCAGCTTCTTCCGAGCCGTCAGCTAGATTAAACGCTAACCAAGTTAGTAGCCCCACCGCTACTTTTGACGAACAGAGCCCACCATCTCCTACTCCCTCTAACAGTAAGTCAGCGGTTACCACCAGCTCGGTCAAAGAATATTTCGTTCCCTTGGGTTCTGGCAACACTATCAGTCAGGACTGGGTGGACATTACTTCTGCCAAGGCCACCATCGACAGCAGTCGCTATGGCTCGATTGAAGCCGTCTATTTTGAAGCCAGCCTACAAATCGTCAACGGCGAACTCCACGCCCGCTTAGTCGATGAAACCGGTAACCATACTTATTATTCAAGCGACATCTTTCATAACTCTAGCACCCCTCAATGGAAAACTTCCACCGCCGTCAGCCTCAATAATGGCACCCGTACCTATAAAGTCCAATTAAGATCAACTTCGGGTGAGCTTGGTACTATGGCGGCTGCTCGGTTGCGCATTCTGGTTAAATGACAGACTGGTATGGCTAAAGCTACGGTTAAAACTCCCTCCTTTCATCAGTTACTTAATCAGGATAAAGGCGAAGCCTATCTAAAAAAAATTTTACCCCAGACCCCGACAGCTAAAAACCACTGGTTCTCACGCTGGTATCAGGAAACGGGGGAGTTTGGCGAAATTTACCCCAGTCAAGGCTTATTAAAGACTCCCTACGATTTTATCGATTCGGTCGGCAAAGTCCTTCTGGCTGAAGAAGAATTAGTAAAAACCTTGTCAAAACGCCATTTTCTGCTCACTTTGTTTAATCATCCTGACCGCCTTTCTGCTCTAAAAAAAGTTGATAAGGAAAAATTTATTGCCCCATCCCGGGTTGATTGTCCGGCCATAGATTACGCTCAAAAACAGGGCCGGTCTCTTTCTGTCCGCGACCTTGGTACCACCATCCTCGGTACCGACCAACCCCGCGTCAGTCGCCGCGCCCTGTTAGCCACTGGCCCCTTTGTTAAAATCGGCCAGTTTGGCAGACATCCTTTTGTCGGTTCGGAAATGCCGGATATTTTCGGTAGCGCTGCGGCCCTGGCCACTATGGCTGCTTGTCACTGCCTCACCACTGTTCCCCGAAACGGCATTTTTTCTGACTTAAGGCGGCAATCAGACTTAGTCAAAGCCGTCTTCGCTTGGTTATCGGAGGAAGAAATCTTGGCTGGCCGCAGCGACAAAAGTTGGTTACTGAACCGGTGGCGCAGGAACCTCATGGTGGCTCTCGAGCCCCAGTTACCGCAAGCGGCCAAAAGAGCCGAAATGGCCTATAAAAATGGGGTGCGCGCCTTCCGCATTTACTCGCCCGAGCCGGGCACCGATGCCATCAAAGTAGTTAAGTCGCTCCGTCGTCTCTTCGGGGCAGATGTCGAAATTTTTGTTGGTCAGGTAGCTACCGTCAACCAAGCCCAGTCTTTCCAGTCAGTCGGCGCCGACGGCCTCTATGTCGGCATTGGCGGCGGCGGCCGTTGTATCACCGGTGTTCGGAGCGGTTCGGTCATCGATTGGCCGGAACTGGTCTGGCAGCTACGGGGAAAAATATCACTACCGATAATTGTCCAGGGCGGCGCCAGCGACCACATCGCTGTTACTCTCCTCTTCGGAGCCACCGGTATCGGCGTTTCCCGCATTGCCGGCGGCGGCACTATCGAATCACCCGGAGGTTTACTCTATCTGGTCGATGCCAAAAATCAGTGGTTCAAACCCTATGGTGGCGAAGCCTCGGCCCGGACTAAATTCCTCGACAAAAAGATGTTACCGTTTGGCATTCCTGCCTTTGTCGAGGGTGAAACTACCCGAGCGCTCAAAAGCTTTATGCCCTATATCGTTCCCACCCTTGCCTTTAATATCTTTCTTCTGCTTGAAGACACTATTCTTTCTTTGGTTTTTCGGGGGGTAAAAACCATCAGTCAATTGCAAGCCCTAAACCCGTCACCGCTGCGCCTCTTAACCGCTAGCGGTTTATACCAGCAAAACACTCACTGAAAATAATTAATCTGTAAATACAAAGTTTTTATCTGACGAGTCCTATCGCGAGTTTTCCCTCAAACACCCAAGGTGACCCCTTTGTGGACATCCCTACCAACTCACCCGCTTATTCGAGCCTGGAAGAAAACCAAGAGCGTTAGCTCTTGGATGAATTCCAGGCAGGACGTCAAACGTCCTAGCCACGTTAGACGTGGCAGAACATTACGTCAGTAACATCGGCCAAGTCAGACTTGGCGTAGATATACTTCTCCCCGACATAATGTCGGGGAATACCACGGGCGTCAGCCCGGGGAAGTTTATTTTGATAGCATTTCGTAAATTAATTGACCTTCTCGTTATCATATTCATTATTTCAAGATACTAATAATTTCTACCTTAGCGAAACATAAACCGTTAAAGTTTTTACTTTCTCCTCATTGTTCATTACTTCTAGTTGTGTTAGAATCACGGCCAGACTAAACGCAAACTCATTTTTAAATTGAAGTTGCCATTAACGTGTACTACCCCGAAGTATCAAGATTTACGCTTGACCGCCTCTTGATGAAACGGCTGCTCGCCGTCAGCGATTTAACTGAGCTCATCGTCAAAGTCTTGTCAAAGGGAATAGGTAGCCTTTGTAAAATCTGATGCCAAGTGGTAGAAGTAAGGAATAGCGTGAACCAATACGAACTAACGATTATCGTTCCTGCGACGGCCGAGTCGGTGGCCAGCCTAAAAGAAGTCATAAAAAAGTTGATTACCGCCTTCAAAGGCAAAATTATTGAAGAGATGGACTGGGGCGAGCGTTCCTTAGCCTACGCCATTGCCAAATACGACAAGGGTTTCTATCTGCATTTTCTGGTAGAATTGCCTCAGGCGGCAGTCAACGACCTTGAAAAGAAGGTTCGTCAACAGAAGGGGATTATTCGATCATTACTGGTCAAGAAACAATGAAGCTTCCGGACGTTTCGGCCGGAAAGGCCAGACATCCGGGGTTTTACCCAACGTATTTCACGAAAGGGGATAAATTAAAGCTTGGATTCTTCTAACTATCAATTAGTCTAGGTTTAGAAAGAGGGGAAATTATGGCAGCCCGTTCATTAAATAAAGTTTTGTTAATAGGTAATCTTACCAGAGATCCGGAATTGCGCTATACGCCTCAAGGCACGCCTGTTTGCACCTTTGGTCTAGCCACCAACCGAACCTGGACACCCACGGACAGCAACGAAAAACAGGAAGAGACAGAGTTTCACCGCATTGTGGCTTGGTCCAAGTTGGCCGAGATTTGCGCCCAACTTCTTTACAAAGGCAGGAAAGTTTTTGTCGAAGGCAGATTACAAACCAGAAAGTGGCAAACTGCCGACGGCCATGATCGGGAGACCACCGAGGTGGTCATCGACAACATGATTGCTCTGGGTGCTCCCAAAGGCGTCCCCGTGGCCGAGGAAGAATACGAAATGGTCCCCGAAACCGCTGTCACCCAACCGGCGCCGGAGGCAGAGGTTAGCCAACCGATCACTCCCGCTCCCGCACAGACTAAAGTTAAGAGAGGAAAAAAGGGCAAAAGTGACAGTGATGGCACTCCAGCCGATCAAGACGTTCCGGCCGACGACATTCCCTTTTAACTACCTTAACATTCATTCTTATTATGGCAAGAACACCCGTTGAAAATAAAACTCCCTCGACCTCACGCTCGGGGTATTCAGCGAGGGGCGATAAGCTAAAACCTCTGCCACCCCCGGCCACTCTGCCGGACTACAAAGACGTCAAAGGCTTACAGCGTTATCTGGACGATCGGGGAAAAATTATTCCCGCCGCTCGTTCCGGTTTGTCGGCGCGGCAACAACGCCGTATTGCTCGGGAAATTAAACGTGCCAGACACTTAGCCCTACTTCCTTTTACCCAAACACTTCATTAGTCAAAAGTCTCCGCCGCCAATTCGTGGTATGATAGTTTGTTACGTTGTCCTGACATTTCATCGGACTGACAATAATCTTAAACATTATGTGTTGTTAACTGCGCCAAGTCAGACTTGGCTGCGCTCACTGCCAATAATCTAACGATTATGTCTTGTTCATTACTTTCACTGCCAATAATCTAACGATTATGCGCCTTCGCCTCACCTTATCAGCCATCCGCAAATTGGGCCTTGGTCTACTCTTGGTCATCGTTGGCTTCGGCGGCGGCTATTTCTTCGGTTTACGCCAAACCACCTGGGGTAGCAAGCCTTTAGTCCGCTTGGTTAACTACGAACCCCCCGTTGAGTATCAAGACCTTGACTTCGCCCTTTTTTGGGAAGTCTGGCAACGCCTCGAGAAAAATTATTTAGACACTACTAAAATTGATCCTGAAAAAATGGTCTACGGTGCCATCAAAGGTATGACCGCCGCTTTGGGCGATCCCTACACCGTTTTTTTGCCGCCGGAAGAAAATCAACAAGCTAAGGAGGACTTAAACGGTGAATTTGGTGGCGTTGGCATCGAGCTCGGCTATATAAAAGGCCAACTGGCAGTGATGGCCCCTCTAGAAAACACCCCTTCGAAGCAGGCAGGTATCAAAGCCGGCGATCTCATTCTCCACATTAAAGACGAGAAGAAAAATCTTAACATTGATACCATTGGCTTAAGTCTCCAGGAAGCCGTCACCTACATCAGGGGGCCAAAAGGCCAAGCTGTCATCTTAACTCTTTATCGGCAGGGCAAAGGGGATTTCGAAGTCAACTTAATTCGCGATAAAATCATGGTTCCCTCAGTCGAACTAGATCTGGGTAGCTGGGGAGATACGGGCTGGCAGGAATCTGCTGCCGGTGATATCGCTTGGCTAAAATTGTACCGTTTTGGTGAGAATACCCAAAGCCAGTGGGATGAAGCCGTCACCACTATTATCAGAAACCGCTCCCACCTAGAGGGAATCGTCTTAGACCTTCGCAATAACCCCGGTGGCTACTTTCAGGGAGCCATCGATGTGGCCAGCGAGTTTATCGCCGACGGCGTCATTGTTCAACAGCAAGGTAAAAGTGACCAGGAAACGTTCAGCGTTCAGCGCCGCGGCAAGCTCATCGACCTACCCCTGGTAGTCATTATCAATAAGGGTAGTGCTTCGGCCAGCGAAATCTTAGCTGGGGCTTTGCGCGATCGTTTGGACGTTAAACTCGTCGGCGAGCGCAGTTTTGGCAAGGGGACAGTCCAGGACGCCGTCGATTTAAGGAATAATTCAGGTTTGCATATTACCATTGCGCGGTGGTTACTGCCCGATGGCGACTGGATTCACGACGAAGGCTTGGCTCCTGACATCGAAGTCAGCTTGCCAGAAGCTACCGAAGACCAGCCTGAACCTGAAGATACTCAGTTGAAACGGGCGATTGAAGAGTTGAAAAAATAACTTTAAGAATTTAAGATTGGAAAAGTGATGAAGTCAATCGGTCGATCAGTCATCGCTCTCCTGGTCATTATCATCTTAACCGCCTCTTTCTTAGGTGGGGCCATTGCCGACCGCCTCTTTGTCATTAAGCCCTTAAACTACCTCATTCCCCGGGGAGATTTTAAGATTGGCGATACCTCCTTTACCCAAAAAATCCTCAACGAAGAATCAGTCGTTATCGACGTTGCCGAAGAAGCCGCGCCTTCGGTGGTCACCGTTTCCATCAAAGCCGAGCGGCGAGTCTTGGAGCCGTTCTTCTTAGACCCCTTTGGACTTTTTGGTGAGGGCCTGCGGGGTCGCAGTCGCACCGAAACCATCGAACAAGACATTGGTTCCGGCTTTGTTGTCGACAAAGGCCTGGTAGTCACCAACCGCCATGTGGTCAGCAACACCAGCGCCGAGTATAAAATCATCGACCGCGATAATAAAGAGTATGTCGTCGAAAGAATATATCGTGACCCGGCCAACGACTTAGCCATTCTCCAAGTTAGTTCCGACTTAAGACCCATTGAACTCGGGGATAGTGGCAACTTAAAAGTCGGCCAATTCGTCATTGCTATCGGTACGGCTTTAGGAGAATTTCGTCACACCGTCACTACCGGTGTCATCTCCGGCCTCGGCCGCGGCATCACCGCCGGCGATAGCTTGGGCGGTTTTGTGGAGGAACTCGATAATGTCATCCAAACTGACGCCGCCATTAACCCCGGCAACTCGGGCGGCCCACTGTTAAATAGCGCCGGTCAAGTCATCGGTATCAACACCGCTGTCTCTGCTAGTGGCGAAAACGTTGGCTTTGCCATCCCCATCAATGTTCTCAAAGACTCACTCACCAATTTCGAAACTACCGGCCGTTTTGACCGCGCTTTTTTGGGAGTGCGCTACCGGATGATCCCCAAAGAAACAGCCCTCTTAAACGATGTTCCCGAAGGTGCCTACATCGTCGAAGTGGTTGACGGCTCTCCCGCTGCCAATGCCGGCATCGAAACCGGCGATATCATCACTAAAATCGACGGCCAGGTTCTTAAAGAAGCTGACGGGGGACTGGCCACTATCATTAACCGCAAAAAATCAGGCGAAACCGCCAAAATAGAACTCTGGCGTAACGGCGAAACCCAAACCATCGACGTCAAATTAGAAGGACAAGGAAATTAAGCTGAATACACCTTTTTAAGGGTCTGATTAATTAAGTCTAAATCTCCCTCTAAAATCCCCCCCAGGTTATACCAGCTTTCATTAATCCGGTGGTCAGTCACCCGGTTTTGGGGGAAATTATAGGTTCGGATTTTTTCTGCCCGCATCGCTCTGCCAACGGCCGCTTTTCGTTGCGCCTCAAGATTTGATAACCGCTTTTCTTCCTCCATCTCCCACAAGCGCGACCGCAACAGCTGTAAAGCAATCTCTTTATTCTGTTGTTGAAACCGCTCTTGCCGGCAATGGACCACAATCCCGCTCGGCCGATGCGTCAGCGTGACCGCCGTATTCACTTTATTGACATTTTGCCCGCCATGGCCGCCGGCTCGGGAAAATTTCCACTCTAAATCATCTTCTTTAATTTCAACTTGATTGGGTTGAATCTCCGGTAAAACCGCCACACTGGCGGTACTGGTATGAATCCGGCCGCTCGCTTCTGTTTCCGGCACTCGTTGCACCCGGTGCACTCCCGACTCATATTTAAAAGCTCCATACGCACCCTTACCGGCAACCTTAATCACTCCTGAATCTAAGAGAGCGACTTTGTAACCTTTTCGTTCTGCAAACCGGCTATACATTCGTAGCAGTTCCTCCGCCCAAATTTTAGCCTCTTCACCGCCGGCACCCGGTCGAACTTCGATGAGGGCATTAACTAAATCAAAAGAAGCTTGAGGCGTCGTCGCCGACTTCTCATTATCAGTTATTGTCGTCAGCGCTTGAGTTAAAGCTGCCTGTTGCTCTTTTAGTTTGGCGATTTCCTCTTGGGCCAAAGCCGCCAGTTCCGGATCGGTAAGTAACTTTTCGTGTTCGGAAATTTTTTGGCTAATCCGGTCAATCTCTATCTGCAATTGGTTCATAGTTGTTTCTTATAGCATACCACCGTTGAGTTAGGGGATACGTCATCCCACTTTAATTTTTTAAAAAATTAAAGTATTGGGGTACGATAAGAGTTAGCGTTTGGAAACGACCTGTTCCTGTTGGAGTCTTTTCTTTTCCGACATTAGCATTTCCTTGAGCGTCTCCGGCCGGTACTGTTTCTTGGCTTTCAGTTTCTTTTCCACTCTTTTCTTCAGATATTCACTGGCCAGCCTCTGCTTTTTCTGGAATTTTTCAACTCGACCTTGAACGTCAACGTACCTCATCTCTCCGGTAAAAAAGGGGTGGCAGGCCGAACAAATGTCCACCGTAATTTCCGGCTTGGTCGAGCCGGTCACAAAAGTGTTGCCGCAGGCGCAGGTTACTTTAGCATCATCATGCCAGGTCGGATGAATGTCAACTTTCATAACGAGATATCAATAACTTCTTCCTAAGCGTTACATCGGCCAAGTCTATCTTGGCGTAGATATGGGGGAATTGTATCAAATTTTGCTCCACCTGAAAAGGTCTGGTCAACGCTTAGTTTTACTGACCGCTCTTTTAGCCGGCGGTCTCCGCTCGGCAATAAACACTCCCACCGTGGTTAAAATTAACGCCGCTACCATAACGAGATTCAATCGTTCTTTAAGCCACAGAGTCGCCAGCGGTATCGTCACCAACGGCTGCAAATAGCCAAACAGCGACGCTTCTGAGGCTTCGATTTTATCATTACCATAGATGTAGGCAGTCCAGCCTATGAGCGATCCAAAAATCCCCATGTACAAACTCGCTATCAGTACGCTCGGTACCCTTAATCCCGACAAAGCTACCTGCGGCAGGGCTGCCATCGGCGTCGCAAACATAAACAACAGGTAGAACCCGATTAAGCCCACCCATAAGCCGACCAGTCCCACTAATAATTTCGGCACCTTCCGATACACCCGTTTGGCTAACAACAGGTACACAGCCCACAAGAGGTTATGACCGATTACCAGCATGTTGCCAAAAACGCTTGAAGCCTGTTTTCCGCCGTTCGGGAAAAATAGCGGCTCCAGGGTTAAAATTAGCATGCCGATGAGAGCTAAAATCAAGCCGACAAACTCTTGTGGCTCCTCCTTTTCTTTTAAAAACAGTATCCCGCCCACAATCACCAAAATCGGCGCCGCGTTAGCGATGAGCGTTGCCTCCAAAGATGAAGTCCGTTTCAAACCTTCGTAAAGAAAAGACAAGGCTCCGACCACTCCAATTACTTCCAGCCCGACAATCGTCATCAGTTGAGTTAGACTCGGCCTTAGGCGGCAGATTAAGTAGACCAGAATCGGCAAAGACACCATCGCTGCCAAAAGGTAGCGGTAGAAAAGATATTGAAACGGCGTTACAAACTCCAGTGCCGGCTTGACAATCGGCAACGCCGCTCCCCAAACGACGGTGTTAATTAGCAGGGCCAGGTATGCTAGTTTGCGCTGTTTCGTCACCCTTACATGATGGCAGACCGCTAACCCCTTGGTCAAGACGAGATTGGCTTTGGAGGAGTGAGGCTAGTTACGCGGCTGTTAGTAGCCGAACAACATCAGCTGATTTTAGGAGTTTCTCTTCTCCGGTTTTCATGTCTTTGAGTTTGACTACATTACTCTTTGCTTCATCTGGGCCGATGACAACGACATACGGAATGCCTTTTCTGTCTGCATATTTGAGTTGTTTGCCCAATTTGTCGGCAATGGGATAGAGTTCGGTGTTAATTCCGGCCTGGCGTAATTGTTTTGCCACCTGCAAAGTTTGGTCTTGTAGGTCGTTGGAAAAGAAAATGACGAGCACTCGGCTTACCGACCGAGAAGGGATAAGACCGAACTGGTCAGCAGCTTCTACGGTGCGGTCAAAGCCGTAGGCGATACCGGTGGCAGGTATGTCCTGCCCCGTCAGACGCTGCATCATGCCATCATAGCGTTCCCCGCCGCCGACAGATCCGACGGTATAGTCTTCGATGACAATTTCCCATATCGGCCCTTGGGAATAGGAGAATGAACGGGCCAGTGTCGGTTCAAAGCGGTAAAACTCTTTCGAAAAGCCAGCATTTTCCAGATACGAGGTGATTATTCGTATTGTTTCGTCTGGCTTGATGTTTTGGATATAATCCAAATATTTTACTGCCTGATTTTTATCAATGCCTTTATCTACCATATCGGTGATAACTCCCTGCCGGCCAATTTTTTTAAGTTTGTCAATGGCAACAATAGCGGGGTAGGGGATGTCTTTCATGAGATCGCGGTTATTAAAGACTATTATCGGTTTTTTGAAGCCAATTTTTAAGTAAGTATCGAGGTTAACGGCCATTACTTCGGCGTCAGCAGTCGGATCTTTGAATCCAAAAATATCGACATCAAATTGGGTGAATTCCCGGTATCTGCCTTTTTGAGGTTTTTCCGCCCGGAAGACATTTTGGAATTGGTAACGGCGGAAGGGGAAAACGATCTTATTTAGGTTATTGCCGACAAAACGGCAGGTAGGAACGGTTTGGTCGTAGCGCAAAGCCACGTTACGACCACCCTGATCTTCAAACTTGAAGAAGAGTTTTTCATCTTCACCTATTTCACCTTCAAACAATCCCAGCGGTTCCAAGGTTGGGGTCTCGATGGGTTCGTATCCGAAGGATTCGGCGACTTCTACCATAATGTTTTTAACCCATTGGCGTTTTTTGGCATCATCTGGCAAAAGGTCCCTAAAGCCTTTGAGCGGCTGAATAGTTTTCTTCATTTCGTTCCTTTCACTTAGATACTTGTTAGTTTAACATTGTTTCTTGTCAAGAGTAGGGGATAACCGGCCGTACGCGCCGGTATATCCCCGTATCATTAGTGAATGCCCACGAAATCATTAGGGGCATTGATCCAGTCAAGTCCGTTAGCAAAGTCCTTATCAATCAGAGCATACCCCGGGCGTTCTCCAACCACAAATTGAATATCCTCACTATCAGCAGGCGTTGATAGATATTCCAGTGGTTGATCGGGTACATAAGGTCTTAACTTCAAACCACTTCCAGGTATTAAGGTTTGGGCAGCTATTTCCGGAAACTGTCTCGTTAGAACATTAACTGTTTCTTGAGAGACATAAAGCCTGCCCTTACCGTTGGCCAAGGCCAGGGCATCGGGTAGGGTATTGAGTGATTCGTCCCAATAGATATTAACCGGCCGGTTTGCCCATCTTGTCAGGACAGAGACTTTTAGCACAGCGGTTGTCTGCCTTAACCCAGGTTCTTCAGGGTTCGGCAACCGATCAATTGTCTCAATCTTTTTCATTTCATTCACCTCCTTTCTCTCAAGTAAGGAACTTCCTTACAAGGATGGTCCTTGTTAGATTTATAAATCGGCAGCTACCCCGGCATCGCTATCGTCTCTTGGTTGCTCGGCGGATAATTGAGAAACGACGGTAAGTGCCGCCAGTTCTTCAGGCTTTAGTAATTCGCCCAAAGCCCCGGCACCTTCATCGTCTCTGGCTTGGAAAGCTTTGCCAGTCGTTGGATCAACGGCCAGCTTGATTACGCTGCTCATTGCTTCTTGTTCATTGTTCATTACGGCTCACCTCCTTTCTTCTATCATGGTTGCTAAAAAGCAAAAAACTGTACAATCCGTCCTTCGTAGCTCGGCCTGGCACTAACTGCTTATTCAGTCGTATTGCCAGCCGGTTACTACGGAGGATTATGCGCTATCAGAATCTTAAGGTGCACAAAAAAACCTCCGGTTACGGAGGTTGTCACTGCCTGTTAAATTATTAGAATTCAGCCACTACAAACCACAACCTCCGCTCGAAGGTCGTGATGATGAACGTTGGCATTACTACGAAGTCGATTCATAAGTTGCAATGTTACCAGTCCTAAATAATTCTGTCAACTTAACAACACGTCAGTAACTTTTTGAATGATTTATGCGCTCGGGTATAGAGATTCAGTCGCCAATCGTAAGGCAAAGTTTTGCTCACTACCATCAAGAGCTGAAAACCCCTGGACGTTGTTACTGACTAAATTCAAAATTCTTACGCCTAGCTTTATAGTGTAATCCGAATTCTGGAAAGTTCTGTCGGCAAGCGCAGTCGCAATCGCACCAACTTGTACCACCGCCAATAATTCTGGGTCTGACGCCACTGCCTGGAGTCGACCAGCAGCTTCTAGAGCTTGTTCCTGGCTTAACATATAAGCTCCACATCAATTACTATGGGGTGAATTTAACCAGAGACAGAGTCAAAAGTCAATCAGTTGGCGCTAACCCCTCATTAGACAGCGCTTGGCTCAATTGGGATAAGACTACCGCAACATCCAGGGAGTCGTACTCACCATCAGAATCTTCAACCGCTGACACCCAAATAGGCTGACTCAACTCAATTTCATCGGGATCAACCAAAATCACTCTCTGTCCCTCTGTTCCGACTATTAGGATGTTGTTTTTGTCAGACATAATCTCTCCAGAATTTCTGATAATGGTTGACGTATATCAAACTCAAAGGGTCATGTGCAAATCGAAATTAACTGGTGAGCGTACGAAAACCTCTATTAGTAATCATTATAGTGTTCTCAAATCTATAGCCAAATTTTCCGGGAATATAGACTCCGGGCTCAACGGTTACTACCATGCCAGAGACAAGTTTAGTCGAGTCCCTTGCCGAAAGCGATGGGTCTTCGTGGATAGATAAGCCGATGCCGTGGCCGGTATTGTGGATAAAATTATCTCCAAAGCCAGCTTGGCTAATGACTTTACGCGCCGCCGCATCTACTTTAGCTGCTGTCGTTTTACCATTGGCTAGGGTAGTTAAAGCCGTTCGATACGCCTGTTTCACTATTATCTCAACCCGTCTAAACTCCGGGGTAGGGGAGCCAGCCCAAAAAATGGTCCGGGTCATATCGCTACAGTAGTCATTAACCTTGGCGCCCAGGTCAATCAACACCACTTCATTTTGCTTCAGTCTCCGCCCCGTCGGCACCTGGTGGGGGACAGCACTATGGCTGCCAAAAGCCACAATCGGCGGGAAAGACATTTCATTAGCTCCGGCCTGTAGCATTAGCTGGCTAATAGCATGAGCTACCGCTGTCTCCGTTACCCCCTCTCTTAGGTTGGCAATAGCCTGTTTCATCACTAAACTGGCAATTTTGGCCGACCGTTTAAGCCACTTTTGCTCGGTGGCATCTTTGACCAGCCTTAAATTTTCTACTCGCCTTTGACCATCAACCAGGGTAATGCCTTTAAGCCGCGTCTTTAGCTGCCTGAATTCTTGAATAGTTAAATCAGTCTCTTCTACCGCCAACGTCTTAACGCCCAATTCTTTTATAAACTCGCTGACCGTTTTTTTGGAGCTAAACTGTCTCTTTCTAAGCCTAAGTTTAGGTTTAAGTTGAGACAGGGGAGAGGCGAGCAGCAGTTCAATTTTCGGCGCTACCAATAAATACGCTTGACGATCCGCCACCGCCTCGCCCGTAAGACCAGTAAGGTAGACAATATTTTCCTTAGAGGAAATAAGCCAGCCGGCCGTATCGACTTTCCTTAATAGTCGTCGCAACCGGGACAGCCGAACCGCTTGTGGTGAGTGCAGTCGCCCCAACATCTTACTCGTCTTCTGTCTCTGCCACTTCGGGAAGGGTTTCCACATCGCTATCGGCCAGAATTACCAGCGCCGTGTCTACTTTTGTTTTAGCCGCTGCCGCCGGCATATAAATCACTAACAGAGTTTGCCCCTCTACCAAGACGTCAGCCTCCACCGTAGTTAACTCTCCGTCTTGTTTTAGTTGAATCTCGGTTGTTTTGGAAAGTGTCACGGTTAGCTCCGAACCGTCAGCCAAAAGTATGGTCAGTTCGTCATCGTCAAGGTTTATAAGCTTAATTCGGCCAAACCCCACCTTTTTCGCTG
>MHDE01000005.1:56119-60758 GCA_001803465.1 Microgenomates group bacterium RIFCSPHIGHO2_01_FULL_45_11
CATGGCAATAATAAAATCGTCGATCGCCAAATCTTCTCGCGTTGCTTTTTTGCTCCCCGGGTTTTGCACAAAAGTTGTATCCTCGGTGACGCTAGCCAGCCGCACCCCGGTTTTTGTTTTTATAGTCAGGGTTCCGTTGGCCACTGACTGAAGGGTTCCCACCACGGCCCGAGGCTCATTCTCCACCTTGCCGTTTTGTTCGGTCACGACCTTTTTAATCCTCTCTTTAACATTTTCGGTCACTTCTTCAGGGCTGATCGTCCCGCTCGGGCTGGCATCCGGTGTCGACTGCTGGGCGAGGCTGGATGATTTTACCGCCAAAAGTAGCATTAAAACCATTAGCCCTATCGTTAGTTTGGTATATTTCATTCCTTCTCCGTTTCTGCCGGCGCAAATTGTGTTGAAAATACCACCGTTAATTCCTCTTGGGCCGCTTCGCCGCTAGTTGAGAATGCTTGGATGATTAGGTCGTTTATACCAGCATCCAGCTCAATATCGGCGGCAAAGTTACCCAGTTCATCCGCCGCTGCCGCCGCCGCATCCGCCGTGGCCACAATCGCCACCAGCGAATTGGGTGACGTGGTTCCGGTCACTACGATGGAATCGGTAGCCACTACTGCCTCATTCGTCGGTTCTTTTATGGTTAAAGTCTGGCTGGAGCTAGGGGTTTCGGTTTGAGTCGGCGCCGGGGTAGCATCAGGAAATTTTTGCTTAAGCGACCGCGAAGCCCGGTAAAAGCCAAAGGTAATGATCAGTCCCAAGGCAAAACCAGCCAAAATCGCTACCAGTACTTCTTTTTTCATGGTAAGAAGCAGTTTACTAAAGCGCTTGGTACTGTAACAACTTTCCTTCACCTTGTCAAACTAAATCACCATTATCTTAAGATGCCAGATTTCACTAGGATTAATTAATCCACTGTCAACTAACCCATACCCCGATATGCCCAAATCGAGGAAAGACACCTGGGAATTTTAAATAATGACTAAACGAACTACCGATTGAAGCGGTAATTGAGTGGGGGATAATCGAATAATCAGCCTTGAAAAAATCCCAAGAATCGACTAGAGTAAGCTCGCTATGGATATTACCTACCTTGGGCATTCTGCCTTTAAGTTACGCGGTAAAGACGCTACGGTTATTACCGATCCTTACGCCAAATCAGTGGGTTTAACCATGCCCAAAGTCAACGCTGATATCGTTACTGTCTCCCACGATCACGAAGACCATAACTTTATCGCTGCTGTCACCGGTACCAGCCGCCGCCCCGAACCTTTTATCATCAAAGCTCCAGGCGAATATGAAGTCAGCGGGGTTAGCGTCTTTGGCATCAGCGCCTTTCACGATAACGTCGGTGGTAAAGACCGGGGAAAAAACATTATTTTTGTCATTCATCTTGACGGCGTCACCGTCGGCCACCTCGGCGATCTCGGTCATTTAGTTACCGCCGAACAGCTGGCAGAGTTGTCCGGGGTTGACGTCTTACTCTGCCCAGTAGGAGGCGTTTACTCTCTCGGTCCGGAGCAAGCGGCGGCCGTGGTCAACGAAGTTTCCCCAGCCATCGTCGTTCCCATGCATTATGCTACCGCCGGCCTTAACCCGGCCATTTTTGGTCAATTAAAACCGGTTGAAGATTTTATCAAAGCCTTGGGTTTAGCCACCGAAACCCTCGACAAACTTACGGTCAGTCCGGCCACCATTCCCGAAGAAACCACCTTAATTGTACTGGCAAATCAGGCACACTCCCGAACAAAGATCCATTCTTAAGGAGAAAATCATGGCTAACATTCGCGTCCCTCCCCACAGTTTAGAGGCAGAAGCCAGCGTTTTGGGTAGTCTCCTCATTGACAAGGAGGCCATTGCAGAAATTGCTGGTTTTCTTCGCCCCGAACATTTCTATAAAGATAGTCACAGCCGGATTTATAAAGCCATGCTTAGTTTGTATGAAGAGCGTGAACCCATCGATCTGGTCACCGTCTCCGACAAACTCAAAAAAGACAAATCTCTCACCAAGGTCGGCGGAGCCAACTATTTATCCGAACTGGCTAACAAAGTGCCGACCGCCGCTCACGTTGAACACTACGCCAAGCTGGTCAAGGACGAATACACCAAACGAGAACTCATCTCTACCGCCGGCAACATTACCGAAATGGCCTTTGACGAGGGCAAAGACATCAGTGAGATTTTAGACACTGCCGAACGCAACATTTTCGGCTTAAGCCAACAGCATTTGCAACGCGTCTTTATCGCCATTAAGGATGCTTTGGCCGAAAGTTTTGATCGTCTCGACGAACTCCATAAATCCGCCGGCGGTTTGCGCGGCGTTCCCACGGGCTTTACCGATTTGGATAACTCCCTGGCGGGAATGCAACCCAGCAATCTTTTGATTTTGGCCGGTCGGCCCGGTCTTGGCAAAACAGCTCTGGCTTTAAATATTGCCCAATATGCGTCGGTCGAACAAAAAATCCCCGTCGGCTTCTTCAGCCTGGAAATGAGCCGGGAGGAGTTGGTCGACCGCCTTTTAGTTGCCCAAGCCAACATTGACGCCTGGAAGCTTAAAACCGGCCGCTTGGGCGAAGAGGAGTTTACTAGCCTGTCTGAAGCCATGGGAGTTTTGGCCGACGCTCCCTTATTTATCGACGATACGCCAGCGGTTTCGGTCTCAGAAATGCGCACCAAGGCTCGCCGCCTCATGGCCGAACAGGGATTAAAGCTCATTGTCGTCGACTATCTCCAACTCGTCCGTGGTCGTAACCTGGAAAACCGCGTCCAGGAGGTAACGGAAATCTCCCAAGGCTTGAAAAACCTGGCTCGCGAGCTCAAAGTCCCAGTGCTGGCTTTAAGCCAACTTTCCCGGGCGGTTGAGCATCGAGGCACCAAACAACCCCAACTGGCCGACCTTAGAGAATCGGGAGCCATCGAGCAAGACGCCGACGTAGTTATGTTTCTCTATCGAGAGGATGAAGATGACCTGGAAAATATGAAACTCATTATTGCCAAGCACCGCAACGGCCCTTTGCGTACCATCAACGTCCGTTTTGTCGGCGAGCGCATTCGTTTTTACGGCGTTGAGAGAAAACGAGAAACGAGGGCCGTCGCCGTCAGTTAATATTAATTGGTTAAAAGGCCGGTGTCACTCCCAAGATTACGTAGGAGATAAACCCCATTGCCACGAGGAACAACAAAAACATACCGACTTGATGTTTAATTTGGTGGCGTTTTAAGCCTTCATCTGCCCCGTAGGCTAGTAGCAGCACCGCGCCGAACCAGATAATTCCCCTTACCACTACTGACCAGACGCTACTATCCGTAAAAAACTCGATTAATACTCCCCGCATAAAGGTAGTATACATGCTCGTAAGCTAAAGCAGCAATTATTTATCGCCCCCCTGACCGTAAGCCAAAGGTTGAGCCAAATTTACTCCCCTTAAAAAATCAGCCTTTTAAATGAAGCTCCCGCGAGCTTACGCTCGGGGTATCTTCTTCCCTCGCTTCGGGAGGTACCAGATGGTACTTCCCTTCGTCGGGAACAAAATCCCTCGCGCCGTCCACAGAGCCTTTGGCGACGTGCGACCGAAGCCAAGTTTGACTTGGCGAAGGGGGATTACTACCCTTTAGCTTTAGTCTTAAAAATCCATGTATACCAAACAAAGTCCGGTACATCACAAACATAATATTATTCAACTGATCAAAAAACGAATTTCGCTCGACTTTTTCAAAATAGGTTATAGTGTCAACCAGTTTAGGGTTTTTGATTTTTGAAGATGTCAACAAAGCTATAGCCGTTATTAAATTAGGCCCGAGAATATGCCATGAATCGTGAAAGGCTAAAATTCCACCCGTTATTACTTTTGGAAACCATAACTTAAAATCTAGCCCCACCAACTTGTATTCATGAGCCCCGTCTATAAATACAAATTCAATCGACTTGTTAAGTCTTTTAGCAGCTTGTCGAGAGGTTTCTCTCATCGGTTTGACATATTTACCAAGTCCGGCCTGGCTAATGTTCTGTCTAAATTCTTTAAAAGTATCAACCGCACCAAACATTTTTTGGTGTTCAGAAGAGCCAAGGTGAGGGTCTACGGCAAAAATTGTTGCCTTGTTTCCGTCTTTGGAACCGTGGCCAAGACAAATGGTAGACCGTCCTTTCCAAGAACCGATTTCCACTATGGCATTTCCTGCTTTAATTTTCTTGGCAACCCTGTATAAAGAATTGCCCTCTGCCTCTGTTAACCACCCATCCGCCTTTTTAGTAGCTTTTTTAAAATCAAACCAAGCCATAAGATTTTCTTTTCCAGACTAAACCGCCGATTTTTTACCTCCAAACCGCATGAAACTTCCTAGTAGTACTTAATTGGAACCCGTACCCACCTATCTTCTAGAGGGAAACAATTTTTTGCCCCGCACTTTTTATGTGCCCAAGGTGAGAGTCGAACTCACACCCCCGTCACCAGGGACAGCTTTTTGAGAGGACTCCAAACGTCCTAAACCTACGTGCTTGCCACGTGTGCTCTATTCTTAAAATAGTTCGAACGCATTTCGCCGCCTGCGGCGGCGACGGCAAGCCCCCCAAAATTTGAGCGGCTTCGCCGCGATCTTTGACAATTTCAAGTTTTTCTATGAGTTAATCATAACTCATTAC
>MHDE01000006.1:0-14611 GCA_001803465.1 Microgenomates group bacterium RIFCSPHIGHO2_01_FULL_45_11
AATCAGGATCGTTAAACCAGGCGACATGGAGAAGAAAGTTGCCGGTAATAATGTCGTATTCCAAGCGGGAGGGTACTGGTGAGGCTTTGTTAAATTCAAAAAGGCGGTTAGATTGAGCGACTGGTTCAAATAAAAAGCCGAGCTTGGCTGCAACTTGGGTAGCACGTTCCAAGCCTAAAAGATTTGGTAGGGCTACAGGCATAAGATAGACTTTGGTTTGATCGTCGAACTCGGGGAGAGCGTCGCTGATAGTTTCTAATTTAAGAGTTAGACGGGGACGGTCTTTTGACGGGAATTCAATGGCTGGTAGTTTGCCAAAGCCGACGGTGGGCGGCGGCGGCGGCGGCGGGTTGATTTTTCTGTAAATATCTATGGCCAGGTTGAGAACGATTTTGCCTACGATGAGGAAAACTAGAGCAAGGATGCCATAGTGGATAGTTTTACGGGCATAGTAGGCGGTTTCGGTAAGACTAGCCATGTTTTGAGTATACCGTCCACCTCTGGTACAATCAACACGAGTAATGAGTCCTTTTACGGACTCAGGGTAAATAATAAACGATAAACAATGAACAATGATTAACGATGAATTATTTGTAACTAACAACAGGCGAAAATGAGCGTTAAGTCAGTTAAAACCGATTTAAAACAATCCAAGCCACGAGTGCGGTTTGCACCTAGTCCTACCGGGATGCCGCATATTGGTAACACGAGGACGGCACTGTTTAACTACTTGTTTGCTAAACATGATGGAGGAAAATTTATAGTGCGAATTGAAGATACTGATCGGGAGCGGTATGTGCCGGACAGTTTAGAAAAAATTTTGGAGATTTTAAAAGCGGTGGGAATAAAGTGGGATGAAGGACCGGAGGTAGGTGGGCCGTTTGCTCCCTATGAGCAGTCTAAACGGCTAAAGTTGTACCGAGAGCGGGCAGAGGAATTGGTGAAGAGAGGTAAGGCGTATTACTGTTTTTGTACAAAAGAACGACTGGAAAAGTTGCGACAAAGCCAGCAGAAAAAGGGGCAACGGCCGCGTTATGATGGAAATTGTCGTCGGCTATCCAAGGTGGAAGTGGAAAGACGATTGGCAGCTCGAGAGGCAGTGGTAATTAGGCTTAAGGTACCAGATTCGGGGGAAACGGTGTGGGAAGATTTGATTGACGGTAAAATTGCTTTTAAGAATGAACTTTTGGATGATCAGGTGCTTTTGAAGTCGGATGGTTTTCCGACGTACCATTTGGGGGTGGTGGTTGATGATCATGAAATGGAGATTACTCATATCCTTCGGGGAGCAGAATGGATTAGTTCTACCCCTAAGCACCTCCTTTTGTATCAAGCCTTTGGATGGCAGGCGCCGGCAATTGGTCACTTTTCCGTTATTTTAGGATCGGATAAGAAGAAATTAAGTAAGCGTCACGGAGCCAAATCAGTTCTTGACTATTTGGCTGAAGGATATTTACCAGAAGCATTGGTACCTTTTATGGCTTATTTGGGTTGGTCTTATCAAGATAATTCTCAACTCTTGACGATGAATGAGTTGATTACACACTTTAGTTTGCAGCGGCTGCAAAAACAAAATCCGATTTTTGACATCGCAAAACTCAATTATTTTAATGGCAAAGCGATCAGAGCGCTTGTGGTTGAAGAGCTGGTTAAAAGAATGCAGCCTTTTGTTCCAGCCAACTGGAAGGCGAGTGAGGTGAAGCTTAAACAGATTGCACCCCTGATTAAAGATCGGCTAGTGACGTTGAAAGAGGTGGAGAGTCTGGCGGATTTTTTCTTTACTAAACCGTTGGTGGATCGGCAATTAATCTTAAAATATGCACAACATGAGGGTGAGGCTGTAAGAGATTATCTTGATAAAGTGAAGACTGTGATTGGTGGGATGAAGGAGTTTGGTGTTACCGAGCTTGAAAGCGGGTTGCGTGAATTGGTTGGTGCTATCGGTTGGGAGCCACGAGCGGCATTTATGACTTTAAGGTTAGTTATTATGGGGAAGGAGGCGACGCCTCCCCTATTTGAGACGTTGAAGGTTATCGGGCGAGACGAAACGCTTGATAGACTGTCCTATGCCCGCAGCAGCTTTAGCTAAAATTGATCAGACTAGTCTCAAGTTGGCGCTTGTTAAAAAGCGAGATGAGGCTAAACGAGCATTTGAAGCAGCTTACCCTAAATCAGCAGAGTGGTTGGCTCGGCGTAAAATTGATTTGGCACAACTGAGGCGGCCGGCCCAATTGGTGGCGGGGATGTCTTTGACCGGTTCCTTATTACTATCTTCGCCTAATTCAGTGTCGTTAACTAGCGGTGAGAGTAAGACGAGACTGGCTTACTACGGTTTTGTGCCAGTGGGAGAACTGTTTAGCCGACTCAAAAATCAGTTGGCGACGCTGGTGCCGACTAAACCGGGACATGCTGATTTGACGACGGAGGCAGAGATTAGTCGGATAATTGAAGCGGAGCTTGGAATACGGGCAGTGCCGGAACTTGAGGGTGAACGGCTCAACCACTCATTTGGTTATATCGGTAAAGAGCAGCATTTAAAACGATTTCCGGGAGACTCGATTTATCTTCACGATGAAGAGCAATCGGCAGGAATAGCGCCTGGCTTAGGTGGTTGGGGTTATTTTGTTTATTCGAGACAAGAGATGACGGATCAAGATGTGATGAAAGAAAAGTACTATTTTGCAGTACAGACATTGTATTTACCAAATTGGAAGACGGATTGGCCGCGGTTAGTAAAATGGTATAAACATCGGAAAATGCTGGTCATTAATACGGAAACCGGGCAGGCGGTAGTAGGGGTGGTGGCAGATGCCGGGCCGGCGGAATGGATAGGAAAGCAATTTGGCGGGTCGCCGGAAGTAATCCGAGACTTGGGATTGACTACCACCTTAGGAAAGACAAAAGTGTTGCTTTATTTTGTAGATGATCCGGAAAATAAGATACCCTTAGGTCCGGTGAAGCAACGGATAGGACTGGCAGAGTTGGAAAAAGCATAAAATAATTATTAATTGATAATTGTAAATTAAAATATGGATATATTTTACGATCACATCATTTTGATTCACGAAATTCACTCAGAAGTGGAGATGCTTGACGTTTCCGAAAAAGATAAAAAAGAGATGGTTCAATTAATTGAAGAAACGATTCATCAGCGAATATTGCATATAATCCTTGATCATTTACACAAGGATCATCATGAAGAGTTCCTAACACGATTTCAGGCGGCGCCACAGGATGGGGCATTGTTAGATTTTTTAAAGGGAAAAGTGGCAGATATTGAGGAGCGGATTAAGGAAGCGGCGGAGGAAGTAAAGTACGAGCTATTGAAAGAACTGCGGAAACATACTAGTAAATAGCCTTTGGCTTCGTTCCTTCGACAGGTTCTACTGAACTTACTGCAAGCAGGCTTGGGATAAACAGAGTAAACGAATAGTGAAAGTAAATTGTACTAGTAACATTTTTGGCTGTGAGCTTTTAATTTGTTTAAAAGCTTTGCTGACGAAATATCTACGCCTTCGGCCGATGTTGCTCTCCGCCAAGTGGTAGTTCGCAATTAGTTCGCCCGTAAGGGTCGACTTCAGAGGTTGAGTTGATTTTCGATATATTGGCGGATGAGTTGCCAATTGTTGTCGCCGGCTTTTGGCAGCAGGATGAAGGCGCCATTGGCGGAGGTGGAGGCGACGAGAACGTTGGTAGTATTGAGATTAATTTTAACCACTTGGTAATCGTTGAGGTCGGTGACGGCAGCGGCGATGGTTTTGAGCGCTGCTTCGTCAAGGTTAGTGCGAACGGCTTTAGTTACTTGTCCGAAAAGGGCAGGAGCGTTTTGGAGGGCTTTGATAGAAATCAGTTTTTTGAGTAAGGCTTCTAAGAGGGCTTGTTGGCGTAAACTGCGAGAAAAATCGGAGCCGGCGGTGGGGGAATGGCGAGAGCGGACAAATTTTAAAGAGGTAGTGCCGTCCAGGTGAATTATGCCTTTAGTAAAGCTTATAGTTTCGTAGCGACATTTGAACTTTTTTTCTAACTCAAAGCCGGATAAGGTGTGGGAAAGTTCGGTGATCTCTTCCGGCGTCTTTTCGCAGGGTTCAAGTTCTTTGCCTTTGATCGGATAATATTCGTCGGTAAAAGTTTCGGGAACGGCAACGTCAAGGCCACCAAGTTTATCGACGGCGGTAACAAAGCCGGTGAAATCTATACCAATATAGTAGTTGGGAGTTAAGCCGGTAACAGTAGTGATAACCGGGGTGAGAGTGCCGGCGCCCTGGGTGGCACTTTCCGGGTTGACGGGTTGAGTGGGGTATTCGGCGGCTGAAGTTTTTTGGGCAAAGACGCTGTTAATTTTGCCCATGGTGCCTGACGGTAATGGCACCCACAGGTCGCGGGGGATAGAAATAAAGGCGAGGGTTTTTTTAGTTAGGTCAGCATGAACGAGCATTAAGGCGTCGGTGAGAAAGCCGCCTTGATGGCCGGCGCCGCCGTAGCCTAAGAGCAAAGCGGTAAGGCTGTCGGCATCGGTAGGCAAAGGGGCAAAAGTGGCTGAAGGGGAGGCGATGAGTGGAGGCGGAAGGGAAGCAGAAGAGGTTTTATTTCTGGTTAAAATAAAGTAGGTGGAGACGGCAGTAACAATAAACAGTAAACAATAAACAGTAAACAGCAACAGGAGTTTTTTAGGGGGTAAAGGCATATGAGTAATTCTACCCTACGTTAATATGCTTGCCTATGATTGGAGTAGAATAGGGATATGGGGAAGACGTTGACTGGCAAACAACGAGAGAAACTCATCAAACAATTTGGCCACGTGCCCACCAAGGAAGAGATTTTTCAAAAGATTGAGGAATCGCAAGAGCGGTTGGTAAGTTCACTGGCGGGGATGTGGCAGACGGCGCCGGATGATCCGAAGATAAAGGGTAAAATTCTCGAAGCGATGGAGAAAGCGATGAAACTAAGGCAGAATGTTTATAAGACGGTATTGAAGGAAGAACCGCCGGAAATTAGACCACCAGAAAAATTATTGGAAAATATGAAGATTAAGAAGCATTAATTATCGACAAGAAGGAGGAAGATGTTAAAAAACTGGTTTGGTCAGAAAGAAAAGATGACTCTTTCGACGATGGGATTGGTGCAAGCCTTGGGAGTGGCGGGATATTGTATGGTGATCGCTTTGGTATTTTGGAAAGGGAATGAGATTTTTGGCCGGCCAGATCTATATTGGGGGCCGGTGACGTTCTTGGTGCTGTTTATCGTGTCGGCCATGGTGACGGCCTTGATGGTGTTTTACCAGCCGTATCAATTGTTTTTTTCCGGTAAAAAGAAAGAGGCGGCGGAATTGGTGCTTTACACGACTGCTTGGTTGGCATTGTTTTTGGTGATACTTTTATTTTTAGCAGCTTTTGTCAGGTTAGTTTGAGAGGAGGAGTATGTTCCCAGATCAGCTACGGTCAATATATGATTATCCGCTAACGGATATAGCGCGGGCGTTGGTAGAAAGAAGCGTTGGTTATGTTCCTGGAAATGAGGCTGAGGTTATTGAAGGGTTAATTCAGCAGGGTTTGTTAGCTAGAGGTGAGAATGGAGAAGCGTTGATGACTGAAAATGGGTGGAGACAGTTTGCGGTGGAAGAGATGATGTGAAAGGATCAGATGGCGGTGGTGGAGTATCGAGTGCTTCGAGCGGATGGGGAAGATGTGTCTTCCATGATTTTTCCTGATTTGAAGCTTTACGTATTATCTGGGGCGGCGTTGACGAGTGATCAGGAGCCAGCGTTGGTAGCAAGTCCTAGTAAGCTGCCGTTTGATTTGAGCGTAATTTTTCAAGCAAGGGCGTTGGCTTCAATTACTCCCGAACCAGGTGATGTAATTTTTTATAACGGTGAATTGGCCGATACGCCGATACCGTTTCACGATTGTATTGACTTTAGATTGACGGTTGGGACTTTTCCCCGTGGTGGCCGGGGTGGGTGAGTGTCACTTTTTTGAGGGTCTTGTTTGAGGTGGCGGCAGCAGGCTGGAAGAGGGAAAAAAAGTATAATGTCAGTACTACTTATGAGGGTGGTGTCCATTTGCTATTTGATTGAGTGTAAAAACACCCCCGCTTTCAGGAGCTCGGGGGTGTTTTTGTCAACCGGTGAGAACGGCTTACTACATCATACCTTGATGAAAGCCACCGTGATGGCCAAAACCGAGGTAGGGGGCGAGTTTAGTCTCGTCAATGCCTTGGTCTTCAAACCAGGTTTGCATTTCCTGTCGCTTTTGTTCCCGTTCTTGTTCCAGTTCCTGCCATTTATTTAAAAGGGCTTGTTTTTGGGTTTCGGTGATGGTACCGGCCTCGACTGCTTCAGTCAATTTTTGTTCCCGCAGGGTGTTCATTTCCTGGAGACGTTCTTGGTGGACGTCGTCAAATACCGTTTGGACATCTGATTCGTTGAGATTAAACTTTTCGGAAAGTTTGTCAACGATAGAGAGACTACTGGTGTTATCGACTGCTTTAACCTTATTGAGCCCTACCGTTGCGATTAAGACTAGGGTGACGATGGCTAAGATGGGAATGGTTGATTTTCTGATCATTGATATCACCTCCTTTCTTTTAAGAGTAGGAACACTTTAACAGGTAAAACTGAGTAGAAGCTTAAGCGGGGAGAATAATTGTAAATGAAGAGCCTTTATCCGATTTACTTTCTACTTTTATTTCTCCTTTATGCATATCGACTATTGATTTGGCAATGGCAAGACCCAGGCCGTAGCCGTCAGTTTTGGTTTTGTTCCTTGATACATCTGCGCGATAAAAGCGGTCGAAGATGTGAGGCAGATCTTTTTGACTAATGCCTACGCCTTGGTCTTTAACCTCAATCACGGCGCGCTTGCCGGCTTTTCTGGTAATGAGGCTAATGTTCTTGCCTTCGGGGCTATACTTAACGGCATTGTTGATAAGAATTGAAATAAGTTCGGTTAGACCCTCTGAATGACCTTTGACGATAACTTTGGCTAAGTTTTCTTTGATATCTATTTTTTTCTCTTTAGCCAGGGGTTCGTTTCTTCTGACGGCTTGCTTAAACACTTGCGTTAAATCGACGGCTGCCATCGGTAAATCTTTACCATTGGATTCATAACGACTTAATGATAAAAGGTAATCGAAAAAATTTTTCATTTTGTCCACTTCTTGAAGATTGCTGGTCAATAAGGTTTTAGCGTCTTTGAGATTAAGCTTTTTGTCCCGAAGCGCCACTTCAACTTCGGATTTAATTGCCGTCAAGGGAGTTCTTAGTTCGTGGGAGGCGTCGGCGACAAAGCGCTTTTGCTCGTCGACCATGTCTTCAATTGGTTGAAGTGTTTTTCCGGCTAGGAAGTAGCCGGCAGTACCGGCCAATACTAAAATGCCGCTATTAATAATAAAAAGCTGGAGGGTAAAGCGGCGTTTGGCAAGATTGATAATTTCGTAAACTTCTTCGGGAGGAATTTCGTCAGGATAGATAACAAAGGGTAGGATTCGGGAGAAACGGGAGTGGAGAGGGACGAAGATTCTTCCCGGAACGGCGTGGAGGGCTTGGGTACGGAAGCCGCGACCGAGTTCTTTGGTAAAACCCCGGTAAACAATCAGGCTAAAAAAGCCACTAACTAGCATGATGATGGTTAGATACCAAAGAGTGAGTTTGAGGCGAGCGTGTTCGAACATACCTTTAAAAATTTCTAATTATTCTAATTGCTCTAATTGACCTAAAGAATCACAAAATTATCAAATTTAGAAATTAGGTTAATTAGACCAATTGGGTCAATTTTATGAGATCTTGTACCCAAATCCCCTGATGGTTTGAATCAATGGTTTTAACTTAGGAAAAGATTTGTCTACCTTTCGGCGTAAAGAACTAATAAAGACTTCGACGGTGTTTTCGAGGATATCAGCATTGTAGTCCCAAACGTGGGCGATGATTTGGTCTTTGGATAAGATTTTTTTAGGATTACGCATTAGGTATTCGAGGATGGAAAATTCTTTGCGGGAAAGAGTGATTGATTTGCCTAGTCGTTTGATTTCATAGGAGATACTGTCAAGTTCTAAATCCTCAATATTAAGTTTAGTGTTGCCGCCGCTTGGAGATCTTCTAGTTAAGGCTTTGACTCTGGCCAAAAGTTCTTGGAAGGCAAACGGTTTTACCAGGTAGTCGTCGGCGCCGGCGTTCAAGCCCGTGACTTTGTCGTCAAGTTGGCCTTTGGCGGTGAGCATTAAAATGGGGGTATGGTTTTTGGCGTGGCGAAGCTTGGTACAAATAGTTAAGCCATCTAGTTTTGGCAACATCAAATCTAAAATGATGGCGTCGTAGGCTTCGCTTGAAGCCAAATCATAGCCAGATTCACCTTCATAGGCAACATCGACAGCAAATGATTCCTGTACAAGGCCTTTTTTTAGCGAATTGGCAATTTTGTGTTCGTCTTCAACCACCAGAATCCTCATGATCCATATTTTACCAATTTAGCTGAAAAATAACTGAAAGTGGGAAAAAAGACTAAGGGTGGTAAAATACCCTTCTAAATATTGGATTGTTTAATATGCCAGGAAAAACTGAACAATTATTATTCAACCAGATTTTTGGCGACAACCTCCCAAGTCAAAACGATCTGCCTGAGGGAGACCAATACAGGAGATTAGCTGAGGAGTTAGTCCCTAAGTTCGATGCCTGTGTTGATTATTTAAGGGAAAAATTCCCAAATGAGCAAATAAATCAACTCATGACTCTCTTTTGGAGATTAGTAGGTAATAAAATTACTCCGTCTGCACTTACCCCTGCAGTACAATCCGTTTCATTCTGGGCAGAAGTCAGGGGTACCGAGAAGATTGGTGTAGTATTGATGCCGGTAAATTGGCTTTCAAAGCTAGATAAAGATTTGTATATGCAACTTGGGGCATTGGTGTTTACTGCCAGCCAAGCAAAGGATTATTACCAGGCTTTCATTGAAGAGCCTGCCTTGAATATTTTCGACTCACAATCAACCCGAAATCGTGCTTTAGCCTATGAAGCTGAATACCTATTGACTCTTATCCAAATAGACGAGCAATTTACCCCTAATGAGTATCAACTCCAAGTCTTAAACACTTATCCTCGAGGCGTTGCTAGTTGATGCGATTAATCTATATTCCAAGAAAGCAGACAATTCAGGACTTTTTAACTAACTATCCAGTTACCAGTTATCTGATTAACTCTCATTTCTGACTCGTCAGGTGATGGAGAGCACATAGCCTGGTGGTACAATATGGGTATGAGGATTACAAGCAGAGATGGAATTTCCCGATCGGCATAGATTCCGAAATAACTCCTGATTTATCTCCTACGGTACGCTCATATGAATCTATACAGTTGTACTTGTGGGTTATTTTTAACTGGAGTGGTTCTTACTGCTATTGTGCAAGAGGTATTAGAATGCCCTGTTCACGGCCTGTTTGCGGAATCCTGCTTCACGCTTCATATCGAACCTGGCACGATAGATGTAACCCCCCTTGGCGGCACGAGTCTCGTATCTGAAACTCGACCTGGAACGGTCGTTAATCCTGCAAATTTTTAATTGATTTTCTCACTTCAATCGTCAGTTAACTTGACATATCAAAATATTTGTATCATTGTGTGGACAGGAGGATGTACATGAAAAAAATGATGATTTTTGTTCCCTTAGTGTTTGTTGCCTTTACTTTCCTCCGTTTAACTCCTGTTTATCACCAAGTTTCCGCCGCTGCGGAAAAGCTAATAGCAGTGGTGGTGACCAACTGGCCAGATATTTTCAATGTTCGGGAACAGAATCTCGATGAAAACGGCAACATTAAAATCCATGAACAGGGTACGGTAAATGTTAATGTTACTAACTCCACCCCAATTCCTGTTTCTGGGGATTCAGGGGAAACCAAGTCTGAACCCAAGCTCATTCCTATTTTTGAAAACCGAAGTATGTCTCCCGCTGAAATTTTTCAATCTGACTTTATAAACGTGGAAGGATACAAAAAAGCCATCATCTATGCACAACGTTGGCCAAATGATAGCTCGTTTGTAGAAATCTACGGGTTCTATTCAAAGGATACTTCAACAAAATTCCAAGGAGACCCCAGGATTCAACTCACGTTAGTCGCCAATCAATTCTCTAGATACGCTGAAGGCGATATCGCTGGCCCATATATGTATATTGCGGTGCAGAACAATGGGGTAGAGATAATATCTGTCTGGCTATACCTTATTCCATAACCAGCTTTTGAGAAAAAAATGAAAATTATTTTGTAATTATGAAGCATAAGTTTATTTTTTCTTCATTTATAGTTATTTTTTTGCTTTTATTCTTTCTTGTTTCTAAAACAAGTGTTATTGCCGATTCATCTCCCACGGTTGATTTATACCATCTTACTTACAGTTACTACCGAGAGGATTGGCCGATTATTTACGACAATAAAGTTTATTGGACCGATTCTAGAGGTGGTGTTTATGGATACGACTTTGCAGCGAACACAGAGTTTTTATTAATCGACTCAAGTGTTCTCACCGATTTTTTTGCTGCTATTGGTTATGATGGTAGATTCTTGGTTTATAACACCTATGATGGTGTCTTTTATAACGTAAAAGCGTATGACTTCGAGCAATATAAAATTATCACAGTGACAGAAGGCATTGGTTCAAAAGTAGCATCGGATTTAGATGATAAAGTCGTAACCTATATTGATGGAGGAGCATGTGGCAAACTTTATGCTTATGACTTACTCAGTGGAGAGAGAAAATTAATTACCGAACAAGTATGTAATACAGCTAATATTGACCATCGGTTTATAGTCTGGGGTTATGCAGTACCTAATGGTTCTGGTATTTTTGGATATGATCTTAAGACAGACATTAAGTATGATATTGCAGTTGGACCAGGTTATCGCAGTTCTCCTGATATTTTAAAAAATAGAATAATATGGTCTATTAATAACAACGAGAACGCAGAAGTGTATATTTATAACTTAAAAACACATGAAGAAGAATTACTTTATTCTTCTCCAAACTATTGGATTAGTTGGCCATCGATATCAAATCGGTACGCTGTTTGGGGAAAGAATACATCACAGCATGTATCAGGCGTTGAAGGTATAGATTTAAAAACAGGTCAAGTCTTCGAAATTCAAGAACAAGGTCAACACCAGAACGATAATATGTCCGTAATAATAGAAGGTAATATAGCTGCTTGGATGGCATGGCGAACTGGTAATGGGGATATCTACGCTGCGGTTATAAATCACTAAAACAATAAATAGGGATGAGACTGGGAAATAGTCTTCTGTTAGAGAAATAAAGAGAATTATTTCTAAAAATCTCAACTATTAAGAAGCACGATTGAAAGATTAAGAAACGCGGCAAAGGTAACCCAGGCAAGATACGGCATCAATAAATATCCAGTCGGCTTTAAAATCTTATAAAACGATACGGTGGTTTTAAAAATAAGTAGCCACAAGATGACAATTTCCCCCAATGCCAAGGTGGGATTCCGTAAACCGAAAAAGATTATCGACCAGACAGAATTTAGGACCAACTGAATAAAGAAAAAGGTAAGGGCTCTTTTCACTTCTCGTTTCTTTGCGTCCTTTTCCCACACTAAAAAGGCGGCAATTCCCATCAACCCATAGAGCGTGGTCCAAATTAGGGGACTCGGTAATGCCCTACGGGCTGCAAATTTACCTTCTTCAAAATTAGCATCAAGCATGAGTATTAAGAGTGAAGAGCTTTTAAATTATTTAAGAGATTTACGTGACAAGTTGGGTCGTAATCCCACAGTATGGGACATTCAAGATGACGAGCACCTTTATAAGAAGTATGTAGTAAATAAGTTCAGTTGGTCTATATTAAAATCAAGATTTGGTGGCTTACGAAGAGCGCTGCAACAGATAGAAAAAGGCTATAGGAGAGACGTAGCCGTAAGTGTTTCAACTTTACACTTACAAACTAGAGAGCAAGAGAAAGAAAATCCAGAGTTTTTCCAGAATAAAAACAGGTTCTTTGGAAAAGCGGCAGAGCTTCATGTAACTGCAGAATTAATGTATAGAGGATTCCAAGCCGCAAATATACCTGTTGATGAAGGACTCGATATTCTTGCAGTCAAAAGCAATAAGACATTTTATTTTCAGGTTAAACATAAGGATTTGAGTAATAATGAGCAAATCCATATCACAAAAAGTTCTTTTGAGAGGAGAGGTGGGGGGGATGTCTATTATATTTTTGTTCTTTTATTGAACGAAGAACGAAATTTTTTAATTGTTCCCTACCATATCATTAATGATTGGATAAGAGGAGGGTTGGTAGACGAAAGGGAAAAAGGGTATTCTTTCCTTATAAGAAAGACCGACGGGGTTTATAAACTTAAGGATGCTGATATTAGTAAGTATTTAAACAGGTGGGAAGATATTAAGTGAAAAAAGGGAAGTTGAAAATTTATGCTTTTATTGATAGCCAAAATCTTAATTTAGGAACAAGCAAGGATATTATTAAGAGAGGGAAAGTAGTCTACAAAGGTTGGAAGCTAGATTTTAGAAAGTTCAGGAGATATTTATCCGATAAATTTCATGTATCTAATGCGTTTCTTTTTATAGGTTACATTAAACAGAATGAGGGTTTATATAAAAAGCTTAAAGCTGACGGTTACGATCTGGTCTTCAAGCCTACAGTAAAGGATAATGTTGGTAAACCTAAGGGGAATGTTGATGCCGATTTAGTTTTACACGCAGCCGCAATAGAATTTTCAAAATATGATAAAGCCGTTATCGTGTCGGGGGATGGAGACTTTTACTGCTTGCACGAATATTTGAAGAAGAAACAAAAATTACTCCGAATTATAGTCCCCAATTCGAAATCAGAGTCTTCACTCCTGAGATCTTTCCAAAAATATAAAACATTTATCGAGTTTGAAAAACAAAAGCTTGAGAGATAATAGAGATAATATAGTACTATTTAACTTTTTGAAAACAAATAAAATGGGAGGCGTTGCAATAGACACGTGGTCTATTGTTCGTTTCTCCCTAGTGATAAAACTATGTTATCACAAAGATATTTAAGAATCAACAGAAGGAGATATGGGATATGGGCCTGAGCGTAGGGATTGTGGGATTGCCCAACGTTGGGAAGTCGACGCTGTTTAATGCGTTGGCATCGCGTCGGTTAGCGGAGACGGCGGCACGGCCGTTTACGACGATTGAACCGCATGAGGCGGTGGTGGCGGTGCCGGATGAGAAGCTTACGCAATTGGTAACGTTAGTCAAGCCAGAAGAGATAACTCCCGCTACGGTTACTTTTATTGACATTGCCGGGTTAGTGAAAGGTGCTCATAAAGGCGAAGGGTTAGGCAATCAGTTTTTGGCAAAAATCAGGGAAGTGGAGGCGGTAGTGCAGGTGGTGCGCGCCTTTGTTAATCCCCAAGTGAGTCAAGAACAGCGGGTGGGTGAACCGGGATCTAGCGAACAGGTAAAGGAGGATATTCAGATCGTGAACGAGGAATTGAAGCTTGGGGGAATAGAGAAGCCGACGATTTATGTTTTGAATGTGGGTGAGAAAGATCTAACAAGTAGTACAAGTAGTGCGGGTAGAGCAAGTAAAGCAGGAATAGAAAAAATAGCCGGAGATTTACCGGTAATCCAGATTGGTGCGAAGTTGGAGGAAGAACTGATTGATTTGGAGCCAGAAGAGAGAAAACAATACTTAGAGGAGTTGGGGGTGGGAAAGTCAGGTTTAGATCAATTAATTAAAGTGGCTTATGATACATTGGATTTATTAACCTTTTACACTATTAAGGGAGGGAAGGAAACGCGGGCGACGGCGTTGCCGAAAGGATCGTCGGTGATTGAGGCGGCGGGAAGGGTCCATACCGATTTTGCCCAAAAATTTATTCGAGCCGAGGTCATTAACATTGATGAATTGTTAGGACTGGGTGGTTGGAGGCAGGCGAAGGAGAAAGGGAAAATTAGAACCGAGGGGAGAGATTATGTAGTGCAGGAGGGAGATGTAGTGGAGTTTATGGTGGGAAAGTGATAAGCAAGTATAAAGTATTATGTATAAAGAATATCCATATCTATGAAGAAATACCTGTTGATGGTAATCAGTTTATTGTTGGTGGGTGCGGGGGTAGTATATGTCAATTTTCGAAAGGCAAATCTTTCGCCCCGGCTATCAGACTTATCAGCGCCGGCGATCCCACAAACTTCGGATAAAGCTGCTTTAGAGGAGATGCCGGTAACGACGGTGATAGCCGAGAATTTAGATACACCCTGGGCGATTGCTTTTCTTGCCGATGGTCAGATGCTGGTGACCGAACGTAAAGGAACGGTGCAATTGGTAAATATCAAGGCGGGAAATATTAGTGAAGTGGGAAAGATAGAAGCGGTGCGAGAAATCGGAGAAGGTGGCCTATTGGGAATTGCGCTCCACCCTGACTTTGAGGTTAACCATTATGTTTACCTTTATTATACCTACAGTGAGGCGGGTGGCAGGACACTAAATCGGGTGGTACGGATGACATATTTAGGACAGCGATTGACTGATGAGAAGGTTATTGTAGATGAGATACCGGGAGCGAGTAATCACAACGGCGGCCGGATAAAATTTGGACCGGATAAATTTTTGTAT
>MHDE01000006.1:14618-18396 GCA_001803465.1 Microgenomates group bacterium RIFCSPHIGHO2_01_FULL_45_11
CTGGCGATGCCCAGGAGCCGTCGCGGGCGCAGGATACCGGTAGTTTGGCCGGAAAAATACTCCGAGTGACTGACGATGGCAGTCCGGCGCCAGGTAATCCCTTTGACAACAGAGTTTACTCTTATGGACATAGAAATCCGCAGGGGATCACCTGGGATGAAGAGGGGAGGTTATGGGAGACAGAGCATGGGCCGTCGGGAGCGGAAACAGGCAATGATGAGTTTAACAGGATTGAAATGGGGAAAAATTATGGCTGGCCGGAAATACGCGGTAAACAAACACGGGCGGGAATGGTGACGTCTGTAAGTGAATCGGGGCGAAGTGATACCTGGGCGCCGGCAGGACTGGCTTACTTAAACGGGAAATTTTATTTTGCCGGTCTGCGCGGGCAGGCGCTGTATGGAGTTAGCGTTTCGGGAAATTCGGCCGGATTGACGACATATTTTAAAGGGGAGTTGGGAAGAATAAGGGAAGTGGTGGCGGGGCCGGACGGAATGCTATATGTGACCACCAGCAATCGGGACGGCCGCGGCAAGCCGGTGGCGGAAGACGACAGAATTATACGGGTAAATCCAGATAAACTTCCTTAGGGTATATTGCGCAATCCCAGATAGACTCACCAGGGTATTCTTATCAGTTCCATGTCATTCCACACATTGAGTTTATCCCGATGAGCTCGGCTAACGAAATTTGTTTGTTCGCAATGGTGATTTTCGTGTCAGACTGATTGTGGATAAAAGGCTTGCCAGACTTTCAGTCTGGCCAAGCGAACAGCACAAATTTGTTAGCCTCGCTTAATAAGATTACTTTATCTTATCTGCCTATGATTTTGGCGAAGAGGAGTTTCAAACGGAACCAAAAAGAAAAACCTTTAGCGGCTTTTTCCTCTCCGGCTTTTTCCTGAAGGTAGTGAATCCAAGCAGGTAAGATGGAGATGACGATAATGATGGTGACGATGGGTAAAAGGTAACGGTCAACATTGGGAATAGCGCTGCCGAGGAAATAGCCTAATAAGAGCATGGTGGTAACCCAGAAAAGGCCGCCGAAGACGTTGAAACTTAAAAAAGTGGTGTAGCGCATGCGAGCCATGCCGGCAACAATGGGGGCGAAGGTGCGGACAATGGGAATGAAACGAGCCAGAAAAATAGTTTTGGAGCCGTGACTCTCATAAAAGCTTTGGGCTTTTAAAAGGTGACGTTTCTTAAAGAAAAAGGAGTCTTTCTGACCCTCAAGCCAAGTGCCGAAATAGCGGCCCATCCAGTAGCCGACGCTGTCACCACCGATTGCGGCTATGGCCAGGAGCGGTAGTAATAACCAGATATTTAAGAGCTGTTGAGAGGCAACAAAACCGGCGGTAAAAAGGAGGCTGTCACCGGGGAGAAAGAAACCGAAAAAAAGTCCTGATTCGGCAAAAACGATAAAAAACATGCCTAAATAACCGGCGGTACTGATGAGTTCAACTAAGCTAAAATGGAACATGACATTAATTTAAAATTTAAAATTTATAAAATCACCAAAAATTCAATAAAGAAAAAATATGATACCGGGATATGGTAAGGGATAGGCGGGGGAATTGCAACGAGCTTGTTTCCTATTTGAGATAGGTATAGGATGGAAGGGTGAAATTGGTGGCTCGACTTTTAATCAATGCCCTGGCGTTTTACGTGGTGGCGTATCTATTGCCGGGATTTGAAATTTCTGGATATCAAGCGTTGGCGGTAACGGCAGTGGTGTGGGGGGTGTTATCGATTTTGGTCAAACCGGTGTTGGTGCTTTTGACTTTGCCGTTGACTTTATTGACACTCGGGCTATTTACTTTTGTCATTAATGCAATATTGCTGTTAATAACGGATTATCTGGTTGAGGGATTTTCGATGGCGGGATTTGGGACGGCACTTCTGGCAGCGATTCTTCTGGCAATTGTGAATGCCTTTTTGACTAGTTTGGCGAAGGAAGTGTAATTTATCTCCTCATTTTTTGAAGCTCACTAGTTACTCTTTTCTGGGACGTTCGCGTGACGGTTTGAGGACTTTGGTGATTCGTCTGGCTCACTTAGTACCTGCCTGGTTGGACATCATTAGTTAATGCAAGTTTTAACACCAGGCAGGTAATACCCTTCAAAGAGTAACCAGTTCGCTTGAAGACACTTGGAAAATTTGCCAGCCTTAGTTTTGCTGAGTAATCAATCGGTGGTTACTTGCGGGTGTAGGTGCTGACTAACAAAGTTTGATCGAGGATATGGCCTTCGATGGCTTGAAGAAATTCTTTTTTGGTGATGGTGGCAGGTAGATTGAGACTGGTGTCTAAGGCAAAGAGTTTGAACTGATAGCGGTGGCTGCCGGATGGCGGGCAGGGGCCGCCGTACTTGGTATCGCCAAAATCGGTGGTGCCTTGAATACTACCGGCGGGGATTGAGTTTTGAGCGATTTCAGTGGTGGTAGGAGGAATGTTCCAGACGAGCCAATGGACCCAGTCGTCGGCGGGAGCATCGGGGTCGTCGACGATAAGAGCTAGCGATTGAGTGTTAGCAGGGATATTGTTAATGGTGAAGGGAGGATTAACATTGTTGCCGTCGCAGGTATACAAGGCGGGGATGGGTTGATTGTCGGTAAAAGCGGAGCTAGTAAGTTTCACTTGACCTCCTGAATCTTTCTGGTTAGTAAATGGTGAGGATTGGACTTTGTTTAACGGTGAAGCAGGAGAAGCATGGAAGCAGCCGGTCAAAATGAGGGAACCAGCGATAAGAAGGATATTGGTGATAATTATCTTTTCCATAGCTTGATTAATAAACCGAAGAGAATGAGTGAGTTATCCATTCTTTCAAATTTGGTCGATTTTGGCGGCGATGATGAAGTCGTTTTGGTGAAGGCCGCCGATTTTATGGGTAAAGAGTTCGACTTTCACTTGGCGGTAATGGTGAAGGTAAAGATTGGGGTGGTGGCCTTCTTGTTCGGCGATAGCGCCGACAGCGTTAATGAAGACGAGCGCCTGTTTAAAATCTTTAAAGGCGAATTGTTTGGTGATTTTGTCCGGATTGGGTTCGAAAATCCAACCAGTTACTTGAGTCAAGTGGTTATTGATTTCATCGGGCGTTAACTTGGGGGCGCCGACACGGCAAGGAACACAGTGGGCTTGGTCGAGACTCATGTTATTGATTTAGGAATAATTTATATGAGGTAGCTAATAATAATTCGGTAATTTGAGTGCCGCTGGCATTGAGTTTGAAGGCGACCAACATATCGTTATCGGCGAGGGCGATGAGACTACCCGCAAAAATATTCGGTTGTTGGGTAACGAGGTCAAGGGCGCGTGGGTCTTGACGGTCGACTGTCCACGTTGAAGCGTTTTTGACATAGTCAAGTTGATCAAGGACTTTTTCGGGAGGCAATGGGCCGCAACATTCAGTCGCATAAATGGTGATGACGGTGGGATTGGTCAAATAACTTGTTAGGGTGGAGTAAGTACGGGAGTTAAGAATTTGTTCAATGAGGGCTCGGTTGAGAGATGGAGAGATGGGAGAACTAAGTGGGTTGACATGGGTAGTGGTAGCCAAGGGGCTGCGGATTTGGTTGGCGGGGGAGGTGGTTTGTGATTTGCCGGTAGTGTAGGCGCCAAAGATGATGCCGATAACGGCTAACATGGCAAAAGCGCCGGCCAAAAAGTAGGCGATTTTCTTCATGTGGGGAATTATTCGTAGTCCGACAGAGTCGAACTTTGGATAATCCTGGTTGGATTATAGCATGGAGATTAGGGTTGGAAGTTAATCACTTAGTGGCTT
>MHDE01000006.1:18439-20247 GCA_001803465.1 Microgenomates group bacterium RIFCSPHIGHO2_01_FULL_45_11
AAATTTCTAATATTAATAGACAATGAAGAAGACAATTAACTATGCGGTCGTTATCCGGGTGCCTATCGATAAAGTTTGGGAAGCTTTAGTTGATGGAAAGGTAATTGAGCAGTGGGGGGCGGGGCCGGCGAAGATGGAGGCGAGGGCAGGGGTAGATTTTTCTTTTTGGGGTGGGGACATTTACGGTACAAACCTTTCGGTCAAACCAATGAAAGAGTTGGTTCAGGCTTGGTTAACGAAGGGTTGGAAGGAGCCGTCCCGGGTGGTTTTCCGGTTAGAAGCTTTGAAAAAGGGCACCAGAGTGAGATTGAGTCACAGCCGGTTGCCAGAAGACGAGTACGAGGAAATTAAGAAGGGGTGGAACCATTATTTTTTTGAGCCGATGAAGGTGTTTTTGGAGGAAAAATATAACCAAGTTGAAGTGGAGTATCACTAAGGTGGTTAGTGGCGTTAAACTTTTGACAGAAAGGGGGTGAATCTATGGTGTCGGTTGCCGTCAATTTTTTGGCAGTGGTTGTGGCCGCGATAGTGAGTATGGTGTTAGGGTTTTTGTGGTATGGGCCCTTGTTTGGGAAGCAGTGGATGAAGCTAATGGGTTTTACCAAGGAGAGCGTGGAGAAAGCAAAGAAGGCTATGGGTAAGACGTATGGGGTGAGTATGGTGGGAGCTTTGGTGATGGCCTATGTTTTAAGCTACTTTTTAAACTATGCATTGGCAGACACAGCCGTGGAAGGGGCGATAGTGGGATTTTGGGCATGGTTTGGGTTCGTGGCGCCGGTGATGTTGACGAGTGTGCTTTACGGTAGTAAATCGCTCTCCCTGTACTATATTGATGTTGGTTATCAACTGGTTAGCTTAATAGCCATGGGGGCAATTGTGGCGGCCTGGGTATAAAGGGCACAGGGTATAGTGATTGGTGTTTAGGGATTAGTTTCTGGTTTGAGGTTTAGGGCCGAGGAATTGATGCAGTAGCGCAGTCCCGTCTTCTCTTTCGGTCCGTCGTCGAAAATATGACCCAAATGGCCACCGCAGCGGGCGCAGACGACTTCGGTACGAACCAGGCCGTGGTTGTTATCTTCTTTCAGTTCGACTGTACCTTTTTTTAAGACGTCCCAAAAACTCGGCCAACCGCAATCGGAATGGTATTTGGTGTTTGATGAGAATAGGGGGTGGCCGCAGCCAGCACAGATGTAGGTACCGGGTGTTTCGGTGTCCGTATATTGACCGGTAAAAGGCAGGTCTGTAGCTTTTTCCCGAAGGGTGCGGTATTGTTCGGGCGTTAGAATATTTTGCCAGTCGGCGTCGGATTTATTAATTTTTTTCATGCTAGCTAAGAATCAATTTTATCCCAGCGAGGGCGAGAAAGAGGCTAACTAAGCGGCGAAACCAGATATGGGGGAGTTTGGTGACGACTAATTTGGCTAATTCGGCGGCAATAAAAGAGAGAGGGATGAGAATAAAGAGGGATTGGTTGAGTTGGGGGGAGAGACGGGTACCCAAGTATATATAAGTGATGAGGCGGAAGGTGTCGATTGAGATGCCAATCATGCCGGAGGTAGCTAAATAGACGTTGTTTTTAAGGTTTAAAGCGGATAGAAAAGCACTGCGGATGGGTCCTCCCAGACCAGTTAAGCCAGCCAGAAAACCGTAGAGAGCGCCGCCTAAAATGGCGTTTACGGGTCTAGGTGGTATAGCGAAGGTGGGGGAAAGGATGAGAAAGAGGCTGTAAATTACTAAGAACCAGCCGATGAGGTTAGTCAGGCCGTCACTGGCAAGGATGAGGGCAAGGTAGGCAGCAAAGACGGTGG
>MHDE01000006.1:20271-24149 GCA_001803465.1 Microgenomates group bacterium RIFCSPHIGHO2_01_FULL_45_11
AAAGGAGTAAAGAGCGACGGATGCCATGGCGGAAGAGAATGACTTTCCATAAGTCGCCAAACCAGTGGATAATGCCGACGAGCAAGAGGGTTTGGGCGGGGGGAAGAAAAGTCAGGACAAGAGGGACAAGCAGGGTAGAGGTGCCAAAGCCGGTGAGGGTGCCGATGAGAGCGGCGAGGAAGGTGGCGAAGACGAGAAGCAGAAAGGGCATAGGTTAAATGTAGACAGAAACTAGGTTGCTTTGCAAATACGGGTTTAATACCTTAAAAAAATAACCAGTGAGTTTTAATTTCGGTTAGGAAAGAAGTGCAAGTCGCGGTAAAGGTAAAGAGAGGTTAGGTTAGTTTTTGATATTGGGTGAGGTGGGTGATTTCCAGAGGTCGATGAAAAGAGGGACAGGTTTCAATTGGTTGGGTAACAAATTCTTTTTCGGCGGTAGATAAACTAACTTTTTGTCTAAAAGATGGGTTGATCGGATGGGTTTCGCAATAGAAGCCTTTAGTAAGACACTTGAGGCAGGTAGGCATAGTTTAGGTATAAGAGAAAGGTATTATTCGTAACTTACTCGTGAGTCTCAAGGGGGTAGATTTCTTCTAAATTAGCTATAAAACGGTTGCCAAGGAGATCAATAATATAGGTATGGCCTGAACCATCGGTGTTAATCTCTTCAACGAGGTTAAGACCGTCCGTTAAAACAGTGGTAAGGGTTATCAGGCCGTCAGTGACGGTTATATGTAAGTCTTCTTGATGAGGAAGTGCGGGTTCCTTAGCTAGCGATGGTGACATCAAATTTATTATAGCAGGATGATGGTAACGAAAAACGTGGGGAAAACTTTGGTTATAATAGACGGATGTGGCGGTGGGCGATAGTTATTTTCTTTTCTCTAATTGGGTTGGGCTTATTAGTGATGATAGGTTTAGTGATGGGAGGGTATTGGTTGGAAGTGAGGCAATCAGGCGGTGAGTCGGCGGCTGGACCCAGCGGTAGGAAAAATGGTGAGGTAGCAGGGTGGGATGAATTTGATTATAACGGGGTAAGGTATCGCTACGTGTGGCGGGAAATAGCAGAACCGGCGAAGTTACGACTTTACCCGAATTTTGAAGCCAAGGCGCAAACTGCGGGTTTGGCAGAGAGGCGACAGTGTTCATTGTTAGTTAACGGTGGGTTTTATGATGAGGCAGGTCAGCCGTTGGGTTGGTGGTACAGCGAAGGAGAGGAGTTGGGAAAGGTGAGTCAGAGTCAGTTGTTGGATGGTTTTGTGACGATGACCTATGATGGTGAGGTGGAGATTGGGAGGCGGCGGCCAAATGACTTAACGAAAAGGCGTTGGGGGTTGCAGACAGGGCCATTGTTTATCAGCGACGGTCAACCACGAAAGTTGACAATAAAAAATGATGGGGCGGCACGGCGGGTGGTGATGGGGGTAACAGAGAGTCAAAAAGTAATTTTTGGGGTGATGGTTGGGGAAAAATCGTTGACCAGCGGGCCAAAACTAGCAGACTTACCGGAGATAGTGATGCTTCTGGCGGAAGCTAGTAATGCGACTATATCGGCGGCAGTTAATTTGGACGGTGGGTCGGCGTCGGCTTTTCTTGATGAGGGGTTAACTATTTCAGAGTTGACTCCCATCGGAAGTTATTTTTGCTATCGACCGAATAACTAGTTGGAATTTGACACTGCTGGCTGTTTTGGTATAAATGAATTAATAGTGGCTATGATAGGTAAAAACTACCTTCGTGGTGAACCGGATGTCGATTGGCCTCCGAAGAGTCAGGCTCTTGGGGAGAGGGTTGAGAGAGGGGTTACTACTCAAGATTTAGCGGCGGCATTGGCGGAGGTGGCGTCAGGACAGCAGTGTTGCCCTGCTGTCCAGGCTTTGATTGAACACTTGGCTGAAGGCGGGGAGATTAATAGTCATTTGTTTGAACAGTGGTTGGGCCAACAGGCAGGCGAAATAGCCGTAATTGATTACCTGTCAACAACTTGGGGTTAGAGCTTACTTTTCCGATAATGTACTTAATTAAACTGACTGCTAATTTGGTCAGTGGTGGTTAATGGTTGATAATTTTGGCGGGTTTTGGTAGGGTGATGGACATGGATGAGGAGTTGAGCCGTTACCAACGGAGAAAATTAGACAAGGCAAGGCAGATGTTAGCTAGAGAGCGGGGTCAGAGGTGGCAAAGCGGGTTGCGGTTACTTTTCCTGGCGGTGGCAGTGGGACTGATCGGCTATTTTGGCTGGCGGTGGCTGACGACTCCGCGTCAGCCCAAGTCAGGGGAAGAGGTAAAGGAGATGGGGCGAGAGCACGTGACTAACATTAAGGATGTTGTCTATAATTCTAATCCGCCCACTTCTGGTCCCCACTTTTCCACTTGGGCTAAAAAGGGAGTTTATGATCGGGTGCTTTCCGACGGGTACCTGATCCATTCCTTAGAGCACGGTTATATTGTGATTTCCTATCACTGTGACGAGCCGGAGTCGGGATGGGTGAGGCGAGTGCTGGCTCATGAAGGAGAGACGGTGATGCCAGCCAGTGATTCGGCGGGGCTTGACCCTCTTTATTCAATGACGTTTAAGCCGGAAGGGAAGATGAGTGTCTTTACTCCGGATAAAGCGCCGGAGGGGGAAGAGTTACCGTCGGCTTTTGAGCGGGAGGAGTGTCAAGCAGTGGTGGAAAAATTGCAGCCGTTTGTTGAGCGCTACGAACGGGTGATAGTAGTACCCAGGATAAACATGGAGGTGCCGATTGCAGTGACAGCTTGGGGGAGGATTGATAAGTTAGACGAGTTTGATGAGGAGCGAATCGAGCGATTTATCAAGGCGTATCATAACCAGGGACCGGAGAAGACTATAGAATAGTGTCTAGGGAATAGTTTAGTGGAAGGGGAGTTCGGCGGCGACGGTAGTATCGGGTCCGTGGCCGGGGTAGAGAGTGGTTGATTTGGGAAGAGAGAGAATTTTTTCTAGAGAGTGGTGTAGATCTTCTGAAGAACTGTAGCGAAAATCGGTGCGGCCAAGGCCGCCTTCGGCAAAAATGAGGTCGCCGACGAAGGCAACTTTTTCCCTTGAGGAGTAAAGGCAAATGCTGCCTGGGGTGTGGCCGGGAGTGGGGAGAATGGTAAATCTCAGATTGCCAACCACGACAGGGTTGGTTAGGTGGTAATTGATGGCCGGAGCGGGGCCGGGGTCGAAGTTTAGAAAGTGGAGGGTGGAAGAGCGAAAGCGATTGACTAAAAAAGTGTCTTCTTGGTGGATGGTGAAGGGAATGTTAAAGGCGGTTTTCAATTCGGTGACGGCACCTAGGTGGTCGAAGTGACCATGGGTGGCCACAATTACTTGGGGTTTTAATTGTTCGTTTTGGATTTGGCGGTAGAGATAGTCGGCGTCGTCGCCGGGGTCGATGATGACGGCTTGGCCGGAGGCGGTGGCGACGACGTAGCAGTTGGTTTGGAGTTGACCGACGGTGTAGGTAAAGACTTTAATATACTGCATATACTATCTTGATTATAGTCAACGATCTGAATTTAAGTAAGCTTTTGGTCAACACAATTTTTCTTGGCTAACGGCGTTTATATTGGAAGAAAAGCGACTTTGAGAGGCTAGCCAGGCTATTATCATGCCTGGCGGATAGCCTGCGAAAAATTGATTGACCTTCAGACTGGCAGGAAACTAAAATTAGATATCCTGTATTGGAGAATTGAGATTAGCGGTGGGAGCGAATGGTAAAAAAGAGAAGTTTGACGGTTTCGGTGGCGATGAAGTAAGCAACAACCAGACTAAGGGCGAGGGTAAGAAAGGGTGGGGATAACGGGGTGAAGTCAAAGACAGTTTGGCCGAAGCGGGATTGGGGTAGAGCTAGGGTAGCGAGGGCAGCTAG
>MHDE01000006.1:24204-25534 GCA_001803465.1 Microgenomates group bacterium RIFCSPHIGHO2_01_FULL_45_11
TCAAAAACGCTGCTGACTAGTCCTAAAGCGAGAGCGATGAGAGCGATGTCGGAAAGGTGATAGTGGCGAGGAGAGTGAAGTTCTCCAGGATCAACGGTATCGGTGGCGATGGCAATCATGGGAAAGTCGGAGAGCAGATTAACCAGAAGAATTTGGAGGGGAAGTAAAGGAAGGTAGTTGACAAAGAGTGAGGCGACGGCGATGGCAATAAAGTTGCCGATGTTGGCAGACAGGGTGGCTTTGATATATTTGACCGTATTGGCAAAGACTTCTCGGCCTTCTTTAATACCATCAATGATAACTGCCAAACTTTTTTTAAGGAGGATGATGTCGGCGGTGTCGCGGGCGATGTCGGCGGCGTGGTCGACAACGATGGCAACGTTGGCAATTTTTAAGGCAGGAGCGTCGTTGATGCCTTCACCCAGGAAACCAACTTGATATCTGGTTTGGAGGAGTTTGATAATGGCGTATTTTTGCTGGGGAGAGACGCGAGCAAAAACCTGGTAGTTGGTGACGGCCTGTAGTTTAGCTTGATCGGACAAATGGTCAAAGGCGTCGCCGGTAATAACAACCGGGGTAGGGGAAGTTTGGGGTACTAAGCCAACCGTGCGAGCGACAGCGGTAGCGACCTCTGGATGGTCGCCGGTAAGAATTTTGATGGTTAAACCCAGCTCTCTGGCATTATTAATGGCGATAGAAGCGGTTTTTTTTATGGGATCGACAAAAGAAATACAGCCGACAAAGGTGAGGGGAGAGGAGTGAGCGTTTCTCAAAGATTGGGCATAGGCTAAAACCCGACGTCCAAGCGTACCTTGGTGGTCAAGCCAAGTGATTAATTGCTTTCGTTTGGTAGGGGAGAGGGTGGAATGGGAAACGAGGGTTTCGGGAGCGCCGCGGATGATGACTAAGAGCTTGTTATCCAGTTTAACTTCGACCGAGGAGAGACGGCGCCTGGGATCAAAGGGAGTGAGGTTTTTGAGCTGATAGTTTTGACAGCGTTGTCGTTGAATGGTGGTGGCTTGGTGCCAGACGGCACGGTCAAAGGGATCGATCTCTGGGGCTTTTTGGTGAGCCAACATGTAAGCAGAGACGAGGGCGGTTTCGAGAGTGGAATCGGGTTTGGGACCATAGATATCGGCGACTGTCAGGCGGTTTTCTGTGAAGGTGCCGGTTTTGTCGGTGCAGAGAATTTCGATGCCACCGAGATCTTCAACTGCAGACAGGCGTTTGACGACAACTTTAGGGCGGGCTAAGCGGAGTGCACCGCGAGACAAAGAAAAAGTGGTGACGACTGGTAAGGCTTCGGGGATGACGCTGACCGCCAGAGCGA
>MHDE01000007.1:0-3160 GCA_001803465.1 Microgenomates group bacterium RIFCSPHIGHO2_01_FULL_45_11
TGACAAACCAGGACTTTCTTAGACAGCTCGGCCGAGGGCGAGGCGGTAGCAGATGGAGTGGCGCTGGCTGAGGGCGAGGCGGTGGGGAGGAGTAGGCGACGTAAACGTCCCGGTCCAACTAAATCATCTAAAATATTGGCAGCCAATAATTTTTGGACAGCCTCATCGGGTAAAATTGACAATTTTTTCTGACCTTTAGAAGTAGTGACAATTAAATCGTTGGTGGCAAGATCGACGGACAAGGGTAGGGTGGAAGTGGCGGTGATGTCGTTTCGCTCAATGAAGGTTTGGCTATTTTGAGCGCGGACGGTAATTTGGTGTTTGGCTTGGGATTCTTCAATAGCCAGTTCACCTTCGCCGGTATCTTGCTCTTCTAACGGGCGACCCAAAGAATCGGTGACTTGAAGCTCCAAGCGGTTACCCCGACTTTTGATTTCGACCTGACGGGAATTAGCCTGGCCCGGATTGGAAGTTTCCATCGAGCTATCGCTGGTATCGGTTTTCTTGTCTTGACCGGGAGCAGTCTTAGTAGTGGCTGCCTCCACTGTTTCGGTTTTTTTAGTCTGACCGGGATTATCTTCCCTTCCCAAGACTTGACCTTCGCTGATAACTTCACCGGCGGGAGTAATAAGCCAACTGGCAGTAACCAACGGAACTATCTGGAATAAACCAAGTTCAAGAACTAAAAGCGAAGCGAACAAACGCTTAAACATGACAGTTTAATTAGAACAAAGTCTATCAGTGTTTGTCAAGACCAGTCTTTAACGTCCTATAGCTTTACTTAGGAAACGATTCGTGGTACAATCCACCACTAAAACATTCTGCCAAAGAATGTAATTTCTTCTTGCCCGATACGGGAGTTTTTCTATGTTTAGCTTAACGTCAATGGTACTAGTGGTCCAACTTATAAGCTCATTTAGCCAAATGGGTTTGGTGGCGGCGGGCCAAAAGGCGCTAGAAAACAAGCCAAGGGAGAGGCAAGACTTAGTAATTATTGAAGAGATAGATGATATCGATTTAATCTGGTATGGGCCGTTTCTTCAGGATGAGTGGGGTCTAAATGGTTTTGTCATTGCCTCGATTGACCGACCAGAAGGCTCCAGACGTCAATTGGTGGCTTCCCGGGTAGCGATACAACCGACAGCCAGGAGAGAAGTGCCTGTTTCTGCCTGGCAACCGCTGTTCGAGGGCTATGGCCGTGAATACCGGGTCAACCCCGAAACCCTTAGGAAAATAGCCTATTGCGAGTCAAGATACCGACCAGAGGCCATTAACGGGCCTTACGGGGGCCTTTTCCAGTTTATGGTTAGTACCTGGCAGTCGAATCGGCGGGCCATGGGGCTTGATCCAGATCCAGACTTACGTTTTAATCCGGAAGAGGCAGTGCGAACGGCAGCTTTTAAAATATCTCGAGACGGCGTCGGCGCCTGGCCTGTCTGTGGTCAGCGTTAGTTGGTGTTTGCCAATTGGTAGGTTATACTTAAGGCATGCCTGCCCAACTTGAGTTAGAACTCCTTGATAGTCTTCGAACTGAACAACAAGTAGTGACTACGGCAGTTTTACCAACAAAAGATTATCGCAATACAGATTTTGCAGGAGGTGCTCAAGCCGAACAAATCATTCCCGGAATCGTGCACTTAGACAGTATTTATGTTGTTCCCGAACGACTAGGAGAAGGAATTAGGAGAAAGCTCATAGAGCACATTGAAGAGTGGGCTAAAGTCAATGGCGCAGCGGCGATTCTTTGCCTAACCAAGAGCGAAGCTATTGATGCTGAGTTCCTTTCGGCCAACGGCTATCATTCGCTTTTTGGAGTCGCTGTTAAAATATTGAGTTCTACTTCCTAAACAAAACTGACCTACATCGTTCCTCTTGAAAACTTGAGCTTGAAGGCGGCAATAATAAGATGGGCGGATTGGTCCAAGTTATAGAAGGTGGTATTTAAGGTCAAATCGTAGTACTTGGGTTCGTTGATATCCTTGGCAAAGTATTGTTTGACAAAGGTAGTGCGGTCGGTTTCGATTTCTTTGAGGCGTTTTTTGGCAGCCTCCAGCGACAGGTTTTCATATTTCATAGAACGGCGGAGCCGAACCCGGTAGGGAGCGGTGATACGCACATGCAGGCCGGCGGAGTTGGGGGTAATGAAGTTGCTGCCGTGGCCAACAATGACGGCGTTGCCTTTGTAGGCAACGGAGAGAATGACTTTGCATAATTCCCTCATATAGTCGACGTCGGACAAATAATCGGGGTTGAATAAGCCGTGGATCATGTCGGCAATGAGGCCGCGGCCTTTTTCATCAACTGCCTCCACAATGCTGCGGCGCAGCTTGGTGCTTTTGGCAATGTCGCTAATGATTTGATTGTCGTAAAAGCGGAATTTTAGTTTTTTGGCTACCAACTGGGCAATGGGGCGGCCGCCGCTGCCGGGTTCGCGGGAAACAGTGATAAAGGGCCTAAAATGCTGGGCGTAATCTGTTTCTCCAGAGTCTGCCTCTGACCGATGTTTCAACCAAAATTCACGCATGAACCTGTTGATGAGGCGTTCGTAAATGTGATGCATATATTAAGGACTCAATTTCCACTGAAGACGAGTCATGATAGCAATAGACTCACGTTACCTTTTGTTTATACGGTGCTAAGGTCTCTTGGTCAATGGCATTTCAATGTGTAGCGGTGGCTACCTCTTTTTTTATGGGCTCAACCGGAAGTTGGTCGATAGGCAAGTGCAAATGGAAACGCCAATTGGGGTCGTTAACGGCTTGTTCTGTTCCGGGTGTATTGATGCGTTCAGCAGAGAGTAACCAATCTTGCAGAGGTAATAAGATGATTCGAGCGGGAGAATTGAGTAAGGCTTGGCGCAAGCGAACCGCTAGTTTAGAGGTGTCTTCTGAATAGGTAATTTTGGCTTTTTGGGCCAGAATTCTTCGGGCTGAATCTGGCAAAGAGGTTAAGTAACTGACTAAGGGTTCGGTATCGTGGGTGGTGGTATAAGCGACACAGTTGACGGGATATTTCGTCACTTGGGCGTAATCGGTGTTGACTTGCAAACCTTCGGTTCGGGGCAGAAGGGCAAAACGAAGAATTTTCATGCCGGGGACGTGCCATTTTGAAATGGCTAGGCGGAGGGGGCGCGCCCAGCCACCGCTATCTTCGGCAATTA
>MHDE01000007.1:3254-5646 GCA_001803465.1 Microgenomates group bacterium RIFCSPHIGHO2_01_FULL_45_11
CAGATAATAGCTTATCGTTTTTTGAGTGAAAGGGGTCAATGGAGCCATAAGTAAAGAAGCCTTTGGCGTGATCCAGCCTTAGGATATCGTAGATGAATGATAGGTAGATGAGGCGGGTTTGCCACAATTTTAGGATTTGCTGGTGTTTATCAGGCTCATGCCAACGGTATAGCGGATGACCCCAGACTTGACGGCCGTAGTGGGTGTGGAGTCCAGCGGGAATGCCGGAGACACGAGGCAGCGAACCATCCTTACCGATGACAAACAGGTCTTGGTAAACCCAGACGAGGGGGCTGTTAAGAGGTAGATAAAAGGCGGCGTCGCCGATGAGTTCAATATTTAGGTCGTTGACTTTTTCTTTAAAATCACGATAGGCAGCGTGAAGGCGCCACTGGAGCTTAAGTTGTTGCTCGGTAGCAACTTGCAACCTAAGACTCCAATCTTTTAAAGCTTGGGGTTTCCGATTACGGAGGGCTTCGGGCCAGCTGGTCCAGTTGTCTGAATCAAAATAATCCCTTAAGCTACAAAAAAGCGCGTAGTCGGCAAGCCAAAATCCGTGTTCGCTGACAAATTGCTCAAAGCTATAGGAGTCGACTTGACCCTGACTGGGAGCGGCTTGGCTAGGTAGAAACCGGGGGTCAAGGCCAATGCCATAGCCTTTATAGGGAGAAGCAACGTAGTTGCCGGTATGACCAGCCTCGAGGTGAGTTTGGTGGAGCGGTAACACTTGCCAGATTGTCTGGCCGGTCTGACTAAGCCAACGGGCAAAACTAATGCCAGCGGTCAAGTAATCAGATTCGCCAGCTACTTTTTCGCCAGCGAGAGCAGTTAGAGGCAGGCAGGTGCCGATGCGTTTTGAGGAAAAACTAGACATAGAGTTTTTGGTAGTAATCGGCTAGCATCCGAGCAGTACTATAGCGGTGGCGAATAAGTTGTGACGAGCGTTGCATGCGTTCTACCCAGGCAGGAGAATACTCCTGCCCGCCTCTGTCGAAATAAAGGTTGGCCACATCTGTCTCTAACAAGCGGTAAATGTCGTCAGAGACGCGCTCGCTGTTAAGAGTCCAACCCAGGCTTTCCCACTCGATATCATCTGTCCAACCATCTTTGGTGGTCATTTGTAAGACGCCGTTTAAACAGGCTTTCATGCCGCTGGTACCACAGGCTTCATAACCCTGGAGAGGCGTGTTAAGCCAGATATCGGAACCGCTGACTAAGAGTCGGGCGAGCTTTAAGTCATAGTTGGGAATGAATTGAAATTTGCCGGCAAAATCTGACTCTTGGGCGAGCGAGTGCAGATATTTAATAATTTCCTTGCCGTCGGTATCGTGGGGGTGAACTCTGCCGGCCATCAAAATCTGCAGGGGCCGGTCCCCACGATGAAGTAAAGCTTTTAGGCGATCGAGTTGGTGAAACAAGACGAGAGGACGTTTATATTCGGTAATCCGGCGGGCCCAGGTGATGGTTAACGCCTCTTCTTGCATGTTAGCGCCACTGCGATTTTTGACTTCGGCTAAGAGTAGGCGTTTACATTTGAGGTGGCCTTGCCAGAAGTCGTTAGGGGTACAAGCGGGATCTTTAGTCAATGGCCAGCAGGAAGCGATTTCAGGGGCCAGCCAGCGGGACCGACAGACTCCATTGGTAATGGGAATAAAGGTAAAACCGGGCCAGCGTTCGTTGGCTACCCGGGCGTGCGCAAAGCTGACGGCGTTAACCTTTTTGGCAAAACGGAGGGCGAATAAGGTCATCGAAAACATGGAGGCATCAATGGCTTTACCGAGTTTCCAAAATTCATGGATGGGGATTTCGAGGTGACGGGTCAATCGTTCCAGGTAGATGGTAATTAAGTCTTCGGAAAACATGTCGTTGCCGGCGGGGACAATGGTATGGTTGGTAAAAACCAGACTTTGGCGCACCTCGTTCTCGGCCGTTTGAAAAGTGTAATTTTGACCCAACTTTAACTTGGCTTGATTTAACAATTCGAGGATAACGAGGGCGCAGTGGGCTTCATTTAAATGATAATAGGCTGGGGTAATACCTAAGGCTTGCAAGAGGCGGACGCCACCAATGCCTAAAACCACTTCTTGTTTCAGGCGATGTTCTTTGTCTCCCACATACAACTGGTCGAGGATATTTTGGTCGTCGGCAGAGTTGCCTTCAACCACGGTGTCTAAAAGATAAAGGGTTACTGTACCAAGATTTTTTTGCCAGGCTTGAACGGTGATTTGACGGTCGGCGATCTGGACTTTAAGATAAATCGTTTGGCCATCAGGGGTTTTGACGAGGGTGAGACCGGCCTTTTCCGGTTCGAGATTGACCAAGCCATTGGTGGGCTGGTTAGAGGGAAGGGGATATTCTTCTTTATAACCCTGGCGGTAGAGCAGGCCGATGC
>MHDE01000007.1:5656-7343 GCA_001803465.1 Microgenomates group bacterium RIFCSPHIGHO2_01_FULL_45_11
GCTTCCAATAAAACGTCGCCGGCCAAAACGCCCAAGCCGCCGGCAAAAATTGGCAAAGAATCGTCGATGCCAAACTCCATGCTGAAGTAAGCTACCCTCGGCTTGGCAGCCGGGGGAGCATGTTCCGCTTTGTTTGAGGGGGATAAATCAGTGGATGTCTTGGAATAAGCTACCCTCGGCTTGGCAGCCGGGGGAGCATGTTCCGCTTTGTTTGAACTGTCAATATCAGTTGATGTCTTGAAAGAAGCTACCCTCGACTTGGCAGCCTGCGGGGCTTGATCCGCTTTATTTGACTCTGGGACGTCGTCGGTGCTTATCTTGGAATTAGCTAGTGGTAGTGGATTGGTATCCGGCATATCACAATAATACTGATAGAAACGGGCTTTGACAATGTTACCTACCAACTGACTTTCCTGGTATACTACGAGATAGGACTGGTTTTCCTCTATATAATATGAAAATTCTCATGGTTACGGCCGAGGTGGCGCCCTTTTCCAAAGTGGGCGGTTTGTCCCAGGTGGTCTATTTTCTGGCCAAGTCCTTAGCCGGAGGCCATGAGGTGCGCGTCTTTACGCCAAAATACGGCATTATCAAGCCGAAACTGCCTTTCCGAGAAGAGCTGCACCACATTGAGGTGCCTACCGGGTATCACGGAACTAAATTTGCCAAATCTCTAACTTGTAACGTATTGACGACAACGTTTGGAAGAGTGAAAACGTATTTTTTGGAGAACCAAGAATATTACGAGTTAAGAAGTAATGTCTATGATTATAGCGATGATCACATTCGCTTTTTTTTACTGTCCCGCGGTTGCCTGGAATGGCTAATCCACCAGCGGGAAAAAAACAGCTGGCAACCAGATATAATCCACCTGCACGATTGGCATACGGCATACCTAGCTGAAGACATTAGAAAAAATGGGCGCTACAGACGGACTTTTTATAGAATTCCGATCTTACTAACGGTGCATAACTTTCACTTACAAGGCAAACTTAATTTCCAGTACCTGCCTGAAAACGAGCGTGATGACGGCATGATTCCTTTCCATCATTTTTTCCACGAAGAGTTGGTCAAACAAAACCCGCTTCTCCGCGGAGTGTTATTGGCCGATTGGGTCAACACGGTGTCGGAAACCTATACCCAGGAAATCTTAACCAGAGAATACGGTGAGGGGCTGGAAGGAGTGTTATTAAAATACCGAGGCAAATTATCGGGAATTCTTAATGGCATTGACGTAACTGAATTTAATCCCCGGACCGATCCGGTATTAGAGTTTAATTACTCCAGCTATAACCCCAAGATCAGAAAGCGCAATAAAGCCGTTTTACAGAAAGAATTTGGTTTACCGGTTAGACCGGAAATTCCGGTTCTGGCTTACGCGGGCAGGCTATCTAAACAAAAGGGGATTGGGACACTAATTGAAGTTTTACCTCATTTGTTGGCTGAATTTGACATTCAGATGGTAATCCTAGGCAGTGGCGATTTATCCTATCATAAGGATCTGCAGCTTTTGGCAGAAAAATACCCGAAGAAAATCGGCGTCCACCTGTTCCCGGATTTTAAACTACCAAGAAAAATCTTTGCCGGAGCAGATCTGGTGGTGCTACCAAGCATTTTTGAGCCGGGTGGCATCGTGGCTATGGAAGCGATGCGCTACGGGGCGGTGCCAGTGGTAAGAAAGACGGGC
>MHDE01000007.1:7444-43360 GCA_001803465.1 Microgenomates group bacterium RIFCSPHIGHO2_01_FULL_45_11
CAAAATTCAAGCTGGTCGCTGTTTGCCACCATCGCCAGAGCCCTAGAGGTGTATCGAAATCCCCAAGCCTGGCGTCAAGTGGTCACCAACGCCATGACTGCAGATTTTTCCTGGCAAGCGGTGGCTAGTGAGTATGAAAAACTTTTTAAGCGTGTAGTACGCTTACGAAAACAGCTGGTGACGGAGAATCCCCATCCTTCCCGGTTGCCGGTATTGCCGCAAGATCAACGAGGGTGAAGCTTATTTTCGAGAAGAGGTAATTTTGCCGGCTTGGGCTGAGTGCGGCGATGTTCGATTTTTTTTAAAGAATACATAACTCTGTCGTGAAGATTGATATTTTTGATCCGGGAAAATCTCAAAATGGCGACGAGAATGTCGCCTAACTCTTGTTCGTAGCTTTCGTCCAATTGGGCGGCAATGTTGGTTTTTTTGCGGCCATGGCGGGCTAAATAGGCGCGGGCTAATTCTCCTAATTCTTCTACGAGAGAAAGGATGAGAAAAGAGCCATACTCCCTGGTATAGCGGACGCCTTTGTCGATTTCGTCTAAGTAGCGAAAGTACTCGCCAAAGGGGGTTTTTTTGTAGGTAATTTTCTTCATGGTTAAGTGACCCTAGCCTTTCCGCATCCGAAACAGATTATAGCTGATTTGGTTAACCTTTTTAATACCTTCTGTCAGACGTAAAGCAACTTGGGTTACTTACATCCCATTAGTCCTTCAAACCAGTTATAATTTGTCCATGCCGGGAATTGATAATAGAGAAGCCCTTAGGGTTTTTATTAGTCGATACAAACTAGACGAGAATAGTCTCACGCCTATTACTCATGGCGCATGGGCGAACGCTTACACATACGAGAGGGGTGGACAGAAATATATTGTTCGTCTGAGCAATGCTAGAGAAAATTTTGATCGAGACGCTCTCGCTCGCAACTACAATAGTCCGAGCCTGCCTATTCCTGAAATACTAGAGATAGGCGAGAGTAGCCAAGGATTCTATGCCATTTCAAGGTTTGTTGAAGGGGATTTTTTTGAACACTTGGGTTCTAATCAGTTTCAGAGGGTTTTACCGGATGTCGTCAAAATGTTCAAAGCTTTGCGCGACGTTGATCTGGGTGCGACAAAGGGGTATGGACATTGGGATGCTCAAGGGAAGGGTGAAGTTGAGAGCTGGAAACGTTTCTTATTGGGTGTGAATGAAGATGGGCGGAATAGTCTAATTCACGGATGGAGAGACAACCTTAAGAAATCACCAATCGGTACAGGTGACTTTACTAGGCTTTACGAGAAATTGCAAACAAACGTACACGCTTGTCCTGAAGTAAGAAATCTTGTTCACTCAGACCTTCTTAACTTCAATTTTATCGTTAAAAACAATCGTCCAGCCGCAATAATAGATTGGGGATCTTCTATTTATGGAGACTCATTGTATGAGATTGCCTGGTTTCTTTTTTACGAGCCGTGGTATCCTCAATTTAGAGAGGCGAACTTAACTCAAAGGATTCTGAAAGAATATCAATCCGACCCAACAACAAATAAAGCTAATTTAAATCTTAGACTTGCATGTTACCAACTCCACATTGGACTGGATTCAATTGCTTATAATTCGTTTAAACAGAATTGGGAAAATGCTAAATCTACAGCAGATTATACCATGAAGATAGTCTTCTGATATTACCAAACTTGTGAGCCGTGCTGGATTCGAACCAGCGACACCCTGCTTAAGAGGCAGGTGCTCTACCGCTGAGCTAACGGCCCTAAAAAATTCTTCGAATTTTTCAGGGTAAACCCTGTTTTTCTCTTAAACTATCACCTCTTAACTAACTTCCTCTGAACTAATTTTAACTTATATTCTCTCTTCCAACTCTTTATTGTACTTTCTCTTTTAGCCGCTTCCTGTTGCGAAGGATATCTTTCAGTGTAAATAATTTTTACCGGTAGTTTTCCCCGCACTGATTTAGCGCCATTAAGGTTATTATGTTGCCGTTCTCGTCGTTTCGGATTAGTGGTAATACCGGTGTAAAGCGAATTATCTTTACATTTAGCAACATATACAAACCACTGCTTGTTCATGTAAGTACTTGTTAATGGGTGTTTACACCTTAAATTTGTGTACAAGAATTGCGCGAAATCAATTAGCGCGCAAGTTTAAGGTGCGCCCAGAGGGAGTTGAACCCCCAACCTTCTGTTCCGAAGACAGACGCTCTATCCATTGAGCTATGGGCGCCTGAGTAAATTGTAGCACAAGAGAGTAATATTCTTCGATTTACGAACTACACTTTCAGAAGAAGAACTATCCTATCCACCCGACGGGTGGCTGTCTGGTGACTGCAAAAACTTTCAACGATAGCCTACAGATGAGCAGATGAGATAGTGCTTGATAATAAGTGAGTAAAATTGTCTACTCCCATCTTGTAAACAACATCGAGTGGAACAGTAAGATTAATCCTATTAGCGTATTGTCCAACTTTTATGATTTTAATATTGTTTGATTCTAATTCAGCAGCAGAACCTTCATTAATTAGTAAGTAATTGTTATAATATGGTTTAAATTCAAATATTTCTTCTTTAGCTTCATCCTGACCATAAACCCAATGATCGACAGAAACTCCAAAAATTGAGGAGTAGTGCATTACGGCTTTTTGCTCAACCAAATGAACGGGATTAGTTATCCTTGATTGGTCACAACAAACACTATCCAAATAATATTGTGGCTTGTGTAGAAAAGCTTCGATATTTAACTGTTTAAGATTATTTCCTAGATAGCTCAATGTCTCGTTCGCAACGATTTCGGCTACCACACTGTGACAGTAAGAGCTATTTTCTAGGGAAATACTTTTACAAATTTTTAACTTCAAATCTTCTAACTGACTCGTGTTTAATTTTTCGATATCGAGTGCGCTTCTTTTATACTCACCCATTATGTATGTTGCCACACAAATATCTTTTTTATCTGCATTTTGGCATTTACTTACATCTTTGGAAGTAACAGCTTTCTTAGCAATTTGTATCGTGTTATCCCAATCGGAAAGATGCAGATGTATACCCTGCGTTGAGTAGTCGTAGTAGAAGATTCCTAATAAAATTAATATAACGGTTAAATTCAGAAAAAGGATTACTTTTCTTAATTTAACAAGTACTCCAGGGAGGGTGATAAGGTCAGTCGGTAGTCGGTTAAAGGAATATTTAAGCAATAGAATACGAATTCCACCTAAGATAGAAGCGAGAATAGCAACGATGAGGGCGATGACTGGAAGTAATGGAAGCATCAAATAAGTGTCACCTTGGCCTAAGACTTCGGGTACTAAAAAGAAGTAGATTAGTGTTGCAAAAAAATACATCACCCCTAAACGAAGTGGATATTTAACTCCCAATCTTTCAGTAGAAGTTTGAGTCTGAAGCTTTTTTTCCAAATAAAATTCAGAAATAAAAAATGGAAAGATTATTAAGAAATATTTCCAAAAAGTTCCAACTAAGACGTCTTTACCTTCTAGGGTTCTTCGTAAAAGGTTTAATAGGTAATAATAATCATATGGAAACTTTTTAATGAATGAAATTGTGACGATGACTAAAATAAATGAGCCAAATACAAGATAGGCTAAGAAAGTTCTTTTCTTTAAACTCATACGATATAATCATATACTAAATTATAAAAGCGGGTATTCAACCCCCGGGGTTAAATGGCCGAAATGCTATGAATTACAAAGGCATCATAATAGCAGAAAGCCTAGAAGATTCATCTTTATTAAAAGAAGTTAGAATTCTCGACACAAAAGTCGAGCCGATTACCCCTGAACATAAAACCCCTTGGTTGAAACAATGGACTCTTAATACAGTTGAAATACCAGAAGATATTGCTCAAATAATTGCCGAAAAGATAAGTCAGTCATTCGATAGAAAACACCCCGACTGGTATGCAGATTATAAAAATGACAAATATCACTTCATTATCTTTTCCGGAAAGATATTTAAGGTGGATTTAGCAAATCCTGTACTGTATAAAGACGCAAAAGCGTATGGTATTTCTATTGGAATACCAGAATATCAGGTTGACTTTGTACCAGAGGATAAAACGTGGGAACGATAATGTTTGCCAAGTAAGATCCACTGTTCACCCGACGGGTGGCTGTCCACTGTCCTGAGTGTTTGTCTAGTGATTGAACGCTAATATGTCATTCTCCTTTAGATGATAACCCACTCTTTATAGCGGGAAGGGTGGCATTAATAAGAAAAAATCTTGACTTGAAAGCCACTTATGTTAAATTTATATTGATTATATTGTTTATTTTCGGGAAATTGGTTTAAAAACGTATGCCTACATATATAGAAGCTGAGGTTGAACTGCTTGAATTTATACACCAGCGTGGTAGCGTATCTTTCCAAGAAATATTTGAGTTACAATCTCGACAGAAATTGTTATTTGGACTTAATATTGGTTTAGCTGATATACTTTGGAGACATCGAAGCCGTGGTGAGATTGATTATGATATTAAGGAAGGAGTAGTAAATAGCCGGATACAGCAACAACCAACTCTATAATTCAGTTATTTCCTTAATGAAAACCCAAGAAGACAGGTACTTTTGAAATGAACACAGTGTCTGCATAATTAGGCATTTAAAATTTAAGGGGTGATTATTTTGAAGTTGTTATCTTCTGTATAACTTCACTCAAAGTTTCTGTCTCTTTTTCTTCTAAATATTCCACTATCGACTCTGGTAAGGCTAAACTTTGTAAAGATGATAACACCCTTAAATCAGAAGCGGCTTCCTGCTCGAGTTTGGGAAGATAACTTAACGAGTCTTGGCCAATTAATAGCGAGGCAATGTCAAATCTATCTCTTTGATGGGGCTCTAAGCCTCTGGAAAGACGCTGGTAGGTACGAACCAATTTTCCCATAATTAACTCAAAGGGCGCAATCATAGCCAGAGGATGTGAACAAAGGTGCTGTCCATTTTCTATGGGCGCTTTATAGACCGCGTCGGGCGCGATGTCGCAGTTATTAATGTCTAGACGGATGGTGATTGCCTCATTCAGCCGGCGGGTGCCAACATAACAACCCCAATTAACCATGAAACCTAACCCAAGGTCTTCGACCATTCTGGCAGCAGTCAAGGAGTCAACGAGGAAATCCAACTCGGGGCTAGCGCTTCGATTTCCAACTAGCCTCTGACATTGCCAGCGCACTGCCCAGCCACCGCTGAGAATGGCCCAGCCGCCTTTGGCAGCAGCGAGGGATTGAATTTCTATGACCGCAGGGATTATCGTTTCCGACCTTATGGTTTTCGGCGATGCAAATACCTGTTCAAAATCTGCCGATGATGCATGGGGGATTCTAAACCGATATTGATGCATGAAGGCTACTTCTGATCCGACTTTCCTGGACGTTTCAAGAAAAGCAAAAGACATATTAATCGAGATTTTTGATAACCTGATTGAGGGCGTTTAATTGTGGGGAAGGGGAGTTGTCGCTATTGAGAAGGGAGAATTCTTTGAAGGGGCCGGGGTTACCCTGAAGGACAAAGACAGTGACGGCTTTGACCTGGGGGTGGTTCCAGATTTTGGTAACTGCGGTTTGGTAGTAACTTTTCAGACGGGGAGTAATGGATTTAGTAGCCCGCCAGCCGGTTTCGGTAATGTAAACAGGTAAATCGCCTTTGCCGTAGCGGCGAAGAAAGTTTAATTCTGACTCGAAACCACGAAGACTATTTTTGCCGGTGCGGTAGGGTGGGGCGGTAAAATCGGGATTGGGGTAGGAATGGGACGTCCAGCCGTCAAAAGACTCCAGAAAATCCGGTTCGGCGTTAAGCATTTGTTCCAAAAAAACAAAACTGTCCCGGGTATCAGGGCCATTGGGAGCGGCGGCATCCAGACCAGCAGGCAAGATAACGTAAGGGTAGGGTTCGGTTTTGAGCCAGGAAGCTACAAATAAGGCTGTTTTAGCATAATCGTCAGGATTTATCTCTCCTCCCCATTCGTTGGCGTGATTGGGTTCGTTAAAGACAATAATGTAGCGAGGGCCAGGCCAATTGAGGCGCCGGAAAAAGTTAGCGGCGTCAACGATTTGGCGTTTAGTCGGCCGCGGCCAGATGTGATTATCGGATTGAGTAACTAAACGGACTAAAGGTGTAATGCGGTTTTCTTGGGCTAACCTAAAAAATTCATTCCAAACCGCCTCGCGCCGGTCGTTTAAGGCAAAAGGAACAGTAACAAAAAATTCTTCAGAGTTATTTCGATTGGCTGCAGCCAATTTGATTTCTTCCGGATGAAGGAGGTGGAAACCAAAGCCCATGGCTACGGTTGGAGCAGCGGCGCTAAAAACTAAAACAAGCACAAAGAAAATAGTTAGGAGTGATTTCGTGAGCATTCTTATATTATAGCCTGTGAGTCTTGGTAACCTTGCAAACTGGATACGAATATGACATCCTGTACTTCATGAAAGGATAAGAAGCTAAACTTTTAAGTTTTGAAGGTAAAGGGATCATGAAACAAATCCTCATCGTTAGTGGTTGGTTGGTAGGGATGTCTTTAACCCTGTTTGTCTCCATTTTAAGTCTAAATACCCTGACGCGAACCCAGGAGTTACCCGCCTTAATCTTGTCGCAACTGACCACTGGCACAGATACCAATAAGTTATTAACCGTGTCTAATTTTAGCGGCGCAGTCAAAGGCATTAGCACCGCGGTGCAAACAGGGGACGCCAGACCGATTCTTATTGCCCAGTTCTTAGAAGAAAATAACTCGCCTCTAAGCCCTTACGACTATTGGGGAGACTACCTTGTCTATGTGGCGGATAAATATAACCTTGATTACCGGTTGTTGCCGGCGATAGCCATGCAAGAAAGCACGCTATGTAAGTTCATTCCGCCCGATAGTCATAACTGTTTGGGGCTCGGGGTGCACTCGCAAGGTACTTGGGAATTTCCTTCTTATGAAGCTAATTTCGATAAAGCCGCAGAGATTTTACGGACAAACTATTTGGATGAGGGGCTAATCACTCCGGAAGAAATTCAAGATAAATATACGCCTTTGAGCCAAGGTTCGTGGCAGAAAGCGGTTAGCAAATTCATGTATCAACTGGAAACCGCCGAGTTTTAAAGAGGAGTTTGAATCTTATATAATAACGATGATTGAACACTTATAGCCTTCAATTGGGTAGAATACCTTCTACTTGACAGGCTCATAGTGTTGTGATAAATTATGGCTAGATCCGAAGGTTTTCCCTCACCGGGATTACGTTCGGATTTTTCGTATAGACCCTGATTTTTTAAGTTAATGTTAAAAAATCAGGAGGTATATACGAACCCGCAGTATTTCCGATTTGCAAAACGGCTGAACAAGCCGTCTGTGCAAAATCGAGAAAAGCGGGCGGGTTATTTTTAAGAACTATGGTAAATAGTGAGTAATTGGTCTATCAAGCATAAAAAGACTTAAGAGTAACAATTTTCCCTCAACTAAGTTATACTAATTCTGCGCCAGAGTGCTGAGTCCATTCGACGGGCCAGAATCGAAAGCCCTGCCTCGTACCTTTTGTCGGAGTGGCTAAATCCTTCGGCCCTTCGACTACGCCACGTCTGACGTGGCTTCGCTCAGGGTAAACAGGTTCAGGACAAGTCGGTGGACCCACCATCGTATGCCGTAGTGGTGGGATTGATAGATAGCCCCGTAACAATTTTGGGCTGGTGGCGAAACTGGTAGACGCGTACGGCTTAGGACCGTATGGGGCAACCCTTGGAGGTTCGAGTCCTCTCCAGCCCACTAAAATTTGTACGGGGTACCGAAAGGTATAGAGGTTCAACTCCTCTGCCGCACACTTTAAATTTGAAATTCTAAAGGGTAAACGATGACAACAATAACTTTGAATCACTGGTTGAAACGGTTGGTGTTTATAGCGCTAATTTTATCTGGCCTCTACAGCCTATCTGAATCTGTCTGGCATTTTTTTGGTATTTATCCAAAATTACGGATCTTGGTGACGTTTGACGATTATATCCAACTGTTGCGCCAAGCCTTTCTCCTATCTTTAGCCGGATTGGCGGAATCAACTTATGGCCTGATAATGCTCCTTCGCCCAACCGCCACAGTTAAACGTAGTCAAGTTGCTATCGGTCTATTGATTCTTTTGACGATAATCTATCTTAAAAGCCTGTGGCAACTGCCGCGGAGCTCATGGTTACCAGTGATGTTACGAAGGGCAGGGTTTTAAATGAAGCGAGTCGTGCCAACCAGCCACCGCTTACCTGACTGGTTTAAACGGGAGATAAAACACCGTAAACGTCAAATCGGGGAGAGTAAAGAACGATTTAAAATGCCGAAAATGGTGCGAATGAACGCGCCGCAAAAGCGGCCTTAGCATGGCGATATTCCAAACAGTAACCTGGTTGACAACCAGGATAGAATTGGGAAGAGGAGTTTATGCAGTTTGATCTAACGATCCCCAGAAAACAGGTCGACGAAGCCTATGAGCACGTCTTAGATGAGGCGGCGAAAGAAAGCACTGTCGCCGGTTTTCGCCAGGGAAAAGCGCCCCGTAAACTGGTGGAAGAAAAAGTGGGCAGAGAGAAACTAATTGAAGCCACGCTGCAGCATGTTTTGCCCAAGGCCTACGGGGAGGCAATCCGAGAAAAGAATTTGAAACCCTTAACTTCGCCTAAAATTACTCCTAAAAAGGTAGCTAATGATGGAGATTGGGAATTTGGGGTAGAGATTGCCGAGGCGCCAGAGGTGGCACTGGGGGATTATAAAGGAGCCATCAAATCGGCATTAGCCCAAGGTTTTATTTGGGTACCGGGTAAAGACAGCCAAGAGAAAAAGCCGACTGACGACGAAAAGCTGACTAAAATCTTTGACGCCCTGCTCTCGACTGTCAAACTAACCCTACCCGAACTGCTTCTTGAAGAAGAGGTCAATCGGGCCTTGTCACAACTTATAGACCAAACCGCTAAAGTCGGGTTGACCGTTGATCAGTACTTGGCTTCCAAAAACTTAAGTGCTGAACAGTTACGGAATGAGTATCGCAAGACCGCTGAAGAGAGGTTGAAACTGGAATTTATTCTCCAGGAGATAGCCGATGACCTGAAAATAACCGTCACTGATAAAGAAGTAGATAGCCTCATTGTCAAAGCCGAATCTAGTGAGGAGAGAAAGCGATTTGATAACTCTCACGAACGGGAGATTCTTACCAACTTTCTTAAAAAGCGCAAAGTGCTGGACAACCTCTTGAGTTTGGCCAGCTAATCGAGAAAAGCAGCGCTACCGGGATTGACTCTCCAACAGTAAATTGCTACAATGCGAGCCAAAACCGTCAGTGTTACGGAGTTTTAACGATAGGAAAAGATGGATTCGACAATTAATCCTTTTAAGCCCCAAACTCGGAGGGTAAGACGACCGGCCAGTTTTGCCGAGGCTCTTCTGGAGATCGGCGGGCAGGTAGCCAGTGAAACGCGCAAAGCGGCGGGTGATATTGCGGCGGGGACGATAGATTCCTTAGTAGGTAATTTTCCTCAAGCTAGCGGCGAGCTTAAACCCCAGCAGCCGATAGATCCAGAGGCGGCTTTGCGGGAACAAGAAGCCCGGTTGAGAGCTGAACAAGAAGAGTTGAGGCGACATCAAGAGGTAATCCAAACTACGATTTACAACCGGGAAGAAGAGGAAACTAAACGGCAAATTGAAGGGCTTCAGGCAGAGCTAAAACTTTTGGCTGAAGAGTTGGCCAAAGCCGGCATGGTGGTAGACAAAGTAGTGGATGAGGAAATTGTAGAGCCGGGAACGTATCATGTTAATTTCTTTGTTAAGATGAGGGAATTTTTGATTCAGCTGAGAAAAAGAGTGGTGGAATCGCGCAATTGGATGGCCTTAACAGCTCAACGGGCTAAATCCAAAAACTACTTCTGGGGGCAAGTGAAGAGGTCGGGGACCAAGTATCTTCTTTCCCAAGAGCGGTATATGTCAACGTCGGGCGGTTAATTGATTTTTAGATTTTCTTAGATAATTTTCCTGATTGATTGATGTTATAATGACGCAGCGGAGCCGTAGCTCAGTTGGTTAGAGCGTTGCATTGACATTGCAAAGGTCTGTGGTTCAAATCCACACGGCTCCACTGCCTGGTAAGGAACTTCCTTTAAAGGAAGTTCCTTTAAAGCTATTAGTTGGAAATATGATCGAGCCGAGAGTAATCGAAGTCACCGGCAAGTTTTTGGGAGGATTGGAAAAAGCCAGTGAGGTTTCGGCGTGGGCAAAGGATAATCTCAATCGGGTGGAGGAGTTCCGGCAAGGATATGATGAATTGATTGGGTTAATGAATGACGTACCAGGAGACTCTCCGCTACTGGCAGTAATGCCGGAAACAGGGAAGCTAAAAAGGTTATTGGATAAACAAAAGCTGCCTTTAACCGAAGAAATGGCAGATGGTAATTTTGCTTTGGCTCTGCTCGAGGCCAGAGGGCCGATGATCTATGGCCAAAAAATCAAACAGGGAGAAATAACTCAGCCGAGTGACGAAGATCGACAATATGCGATTGGAACACCCTCAATGGCTACCTCAATTGAAGCTTTGGTGGTAGGGACAATGGGGCATCTTATCGAACGGACTTTTTTCCAATGGGCGAGAAAACATGGTTTTAACCCTGAAGGTGGTTGGAAGAAGGATGATTTCCTTCACGCTCTCATGGAAGTAACGTTATTTAGGCTGGCACAGGAGAAAAGCCTACTACTGATCGATTATTTCCTCCATTCCAATGCCGAAGGTGGCCTAGGTTGGTTAACTTTGGATAAAATAGACAAGTTTAACAACCAGTTGGTACAACTAGAATGGGGAAGTGCTACACCTTAATTTTATATAATATCTAACTCTGGCTGGAACCAGAGCGATGTTACAAGCTTCGCTTATAATATCTAACTCTGGCTGGAACCAGAGCGATGTTACAAGCTTCGCTTATAATATTATAGTGGGGTATTGAGTTAAAAGGGATATGATTTAATTAGTACGGTTATGTCGCTTAAAATATGACTTTGTCAGCGGATGTAAAACCAGGATTTTGGGATTTAGCGGACGTAGTCTATGGGAAAAATGCCGATGGTACAGTTTCAATCATTTATAAGTACGTCGTCGGTGCAGAGGAATGGTTTTCTGAAGTCAGAGTTGACCTAATGGATCCGGCTACCATTCTTAAGCCTCTTGAACCTCTGATTCCTGACAGTAACCAGTTGGGTTTAATGATTCAATATAGTTTAGTTAAAAGAACAATCGGGTGACTAAAGTTAAGAGTTACACACTTACTCTTTTATGATTTTGGCGGATAAGGATCTTAAGAAAGCGTTGCGGCAAAAGCGGATTATTTTTAGGCCGACTCTTGACCTAAAAACGCAGCTTGGTTCCTGCTCAGTTGACTTGAGGCTAGGAACGTCGTTTAGCGTCTTCAAACACAGCCGCTTTCCTTATATTGACCCGCATGATCCGAAGCTCTCCAGTGATATGATGGAGAGTTTAACAGTGGCTGTCGGTGACAAATTTATCCTGCAGCCTGGTGATTTTGTGTTGGCGGTATCGATTGAGTCGTTCAAACTACCCAACAATTTACTGGCTCGGATTGAAGGTCGCTCCAGTTTGGGAAGATTGGGAATTGTGGTGCATTCGACGGCATCGATTTTTGAGCCGGGATGGGAGGGGGTAGCGGTCATGGAACTGGGGAATATGGGTAGGATGCCGGTGGCTTTGTACCCGGGCATGCGGATTGCGGCGCTAACTTTTGAAGAATTGAGTTCACCGGCAGAGGTACCGTATTCGAAGAAGAGGGGAGCTAAGTACCTGAAACAAAAAACGCCCACCGCGAGCAAAATTGCTGAAGAGTCGAGCTAGTTGGTTGCACGAGTTGCTTTTTTTTGCTAAACTAAAATTCTAATCCCACTATTGATCTGGCTTACCATCCAGGGAAGCGGGCGGACTGGGACGAACCCAGAGAACGAAGTTGTCCCGATATTACATCGGGGAAATGGGGTGGAACCATCCCGATATCAATTGGGGTCCCCATGGCTAGAAGTGGCCATGGGTTTTTTTAGTAAAAAGGACATTATGAATGACCAATCGGCTGAAAAGACTGTTAATCAAAGTGTGGTTAAGGAAGAGAGGATGGGAGAGACGAAGACCGTGTACAACGCCTCGGGTGGGGAAGTGTTTTGGAAGAACTTCTTGGCTGGTTTTGGCCGAGCTTTAGGAAGTGTTTTCGTGTATTTGCTTTTTCTGGGATTAATCGTTTATCTATTCACCAATTACCTGTTTCCCCAGATTAAACCATGGCTTGATCAGTACGCCAAAGCCATTGAGGTTTTGACTCAGCAAAAAGGCGGGCAGTCCGGTAATCAACAAGAATTACAACAAATGATGGAGAAATTATATCGATAGCAGTTGATTTGGCCTGGCAAGGAAGTTCCTTGCAAGGATGTTCCTTACAGGGATGGACCTGGTAAGATATGAAGCTTGATAACCAAGAACAACTTGAGGCATTGCGGCATTCAACTGCTCATTTATTGGCGGCGGCGGTGATGGAGTTGTGGCCCAAGGCTAAACGGACGATTGGGCCGGCGATTGAGGACGGCTTTTATTACGACTTTGATTTCGCCGGGTACAAGTCTCCCCCGGGTGAAGCTGACTTTCCTAAGATTGAGGCTAAGATGCGGGAGTTGGTCAAAGATTGGAAAGACTTTAAAAGGGAAGAATTAACGATATCAGAAGCAAAGGCCCGGTATCCTGGTAACTCTTTTAAGCATGAACTGATTGAGGAATTTTCCGAAGGCGGAAAGAAAAAATTGAGTTTTTACACCTCGGGGAACTATTCTGATCTCTGCAAGGGCGGACATATTTCCGAACCCAGCAAGAAACTCAAATATTTCAAATTGCTGTCTGTCGCCGGCGCCTACTGGCGAGGTGATGAGACGAAGCCGGTCTTAACCAGAATTTACGGCACAGCTTGGTTTAGCCAAAAAGAGTTGGATGAGTACATTCGGCGGCGGGAGGAAGCCAAGAAACGCGATCATCGGAAACTTGGTAAGGAATTGGGACTTTTCTTAATTAGCGAAGATGTGGGACCGGGGCTTATCTTGTGGCAACCGAAAGGTAATATCATCAAAGAAGAACTGGAGAATTGGGCGAAACAGGCTGAAAAGTCTTGGGGGTATCAGCGAGTAACGACGCCGAATATTACTAAAGCGGGGCTTTACTACACTTCCGGCCATTTGCCGTATTACCAAAAGGATATGTACCCGCCGATGAAGTTAGATGACGGCGAAGAATATTTTTTGAAACCGATGAATTGTCCGCATCATCATCAGATTTATAAGGCAAAGCCACGAAGTTATCGAGAGCTGCCGCTAAGACTGGCTGAATTTGGCACCTGCTATCGCTACGAAAGTTCAGGCGAGCTGTTTGGACTAATGCGGGTTAGAGGCTTTACCCAAAACGACTCCCATATTTACTGTACTAAAGAACAAGCAGTGGACGAATTTGTGGCGGTGATGAAGCTTCATGAATACTATTACCGGACGCTTGGCATCAACGAATATCATTTGGAGTTGGCTCTCCGCGATCCTAAAGACAGTGGGAAGTATCATGGGGATGACAAAATGTGGGCATTGGCAGAGAAATTGATGCGTCAAGCTGCAAGCAAAGTGGACATTCCTATGGTGGAGTCAATAGGCAATGCGGCTTTTTACGGTCCAAAAATCGATTTTATTATTCACTCGTCCATCGGCCGGGAGTTTGCCATTTCGACAAACCAGATTGATTTGTATATGGGACAACGATTTAAGCTCACCTACACTGATAGAGACGGTTCAGAGAAAACGCCGGTCATTATTCACCGGGCTCCCTTGGGTTCTCACGAACGGTTCATTGGGTTTTTGATTGAGCATTTTGGTGGAGCCTTTCCGACTTGGCTCACCCCTGTTCAGGTAAAAGTGCTGCCGGTAACCGACCGTCAGTTAGCTTACGCTAAGTTGGTAACCAAGCAATTAGACGAGGCAAATGTCCGAGCGGAAGTCGACGAGGGCAACGAAACTCTGTCGGCAAAGATTCGCGATGCCCAACTAGAAAAGGTTGCTTATATGCTCATTGTCGGCGACAAAGAAGAAAAAGAAAAGACAGTTACCGAACGGAGGAGAAGCGGCAAGGATTTTGGGGCACAACCACTGAAAAAGTTTATAGAGAGTATTAGAAAAGAGATTGAGGAAAAGACAATCAATTAGAAATTTATAAATGTATCCTTGATGGCTAATTGCGCAAATAAGGATCGTATAGTACAATTTACCCTGGAGGAGTACCATTAGTCGCCCGTTTTATCAATTAAACCAGCACATTAAAGCGGAAACGCTGCGAGTAGTGGACGAAGAGGCGGGCCAAATTGGAGTCATGTCCAAAATGGAAGCGTTGAATCTGGCCCACGAAAAAGAGGCAGACTTAATTTTAGTGGCCCCGAACGCCAATCCACCAGTCGCCAAAATCATCATCTTTGCCAAGTTTAAGTACCAACAGCAGCAGAAAGAAGCCAGCGGCAGGAAAAAGGCCAAAGCGGTGGACATTAAAGAAATTCGGTTCACGCCATTTATTGCCGAAGGTGATTATAATCAGCGAATTAAACGGGTACGACAATTTTTAGAGGATGGCGACAAAGTGAGACTGACGGTAAAATTTGTCGGCCGGCAAATTACGAGGAAAGACTTTGGAGATAAGTTGTTAAATAAGGCTGTAAGCGAATTGTCGGATATAGCCACGGTGGAATTTCCGCACCGGTTGATGGGTAAACTATTGTATACCCAGTTACAGAGAAAGAAGTAGAACATAGAGCTGAGAGCATGAAGAGTGAGTGAAGGAAACGTATGCCGAAGGTTAAGACCAGAAAAATTGTGGCCAAGCGGTTTAAAATTACCAAGACCGGTAAAATTTTACGCCGGGCTCAGAATATGCGCCATTTGCGGCGGAGAAAGTCTAAGCGGCAAATTCGCGCTTACCGGGTGCCGAAGCAAGTAACGGGAAAAATGGCCAAAAAAATACGAACGATGTTGGGAAGGTAGTGAGCAATAAACGCCGTTTTAACCGTTTGTTTAACCAAACTGCCAGAGCTTTGAAAGCAGTCAGGGCGGCACAGGTTTTTGGCAGATTGAATCGGTTGATGCCTTATACCTTACCTGTCGATAATTTTTTTCGAAGGCATATTAATAAAATTAGACAAAAAGATTGGTTGAAAAGGAGTAAACCATGGCCAGAGTCAAAACCGGGCCCAGCCGGAGGCGACACCATAAAAAAGTCTTAGCTAGAACGGCCGGCATGCGCATGTCGAAGGGCCGGCTGTATAAGGTAAGTCGGGAGGCAGACCTTCACGCTGGGCAGTATGCCTATATTGGTAGAAGACTGAGAAAACGCGATATGAGGAGGTTATGGATACTTAGAATTAATGCGGCTCTCAAAAGCTATAAGTTAGAGATAACCTATTCTCGTCTTATCCCGCTACTAAAAAAAGCAAAGATAGAACTGGACAGAAAAATTTTGGCAGAGTTGGCGGTAACTGATCCGGATACTTTCAAGGCTGTGGTTGACAAAGCAAAGGGCTCTCAATAAAATGCAAGTAATGACTAGTTTAATCGCCTTCACCGCTTTCTTTTTTAGCCTCGGCTAAAGGGGAGCGGTCAGGTGGCGTTTTTGACAAGCTCCCCAAGGGGGCTTTTTTTATTGGAAAAATTACTCACAATTGCCGCCAGCTTAAAACTTAAGTAGACTAGAAGAACGATGCAAGAACAAATAAACAATCTTAAAAACGAAGCCATTGCGCTTATTACCCAGGCAGGTTCAGCCAACGAGCTCGAGGAATTGCGCCGGACGTATCTCGGGCGAAAAGGCAAAATTAATGAATTTGTCAAACTCATGGCCGAAGCAACGGGTACAGAGCGGGCACAACTCGGCAAGTCAATTAACGAAACCAAGCAGGTTATCGTTCAAGCACTTACTGACCAGGCAGAAAATTACCGCCAGCAAACAGCGTGGCTGGATGTGACTCAGCCAGGGAAATTGCCACCGATGGGGCATTTGCATCCGATAACCCAAGCGATTGAGGAAATCACCAGGATTTTTGAAGGGATTGGCTTTACGCGTGTCAGATACCCGGAAATTGATTACGACTGGTATGTCTTTACCGCGCTTAATATGCCGCCCAAGCACCCGGCGCGGGATGAATGGGAAACGTTCTTCATTGACGCCTCTTCCCATCCTAGTAAAGGCGAGTTGGTATTAACGACGCATACCAGTAACGGCCAAGTGCGAGAAATGGAACGGGTTAAGATACCTCCGATTAGAATGCTTAATATTGGTAAATGCTATAGGCGGCAACAGGATGTGACCCACACGGCTATGTTTCACCAATTTGAAGGTTTGGTGATCGATTCGGGAATCACTATCCAACATTTGAAAGGGACGCTCAACTATTTCGCCAGGAAGTTTTACGGACCGCAAGCTAAATCTCGAATTAGGCCGTTTATGTTTAAGTTTACTGAACCAAGTTTTGAAGTTGATTTCTCCTGTGTCCACTGCAACGGTGAAGGCTGCAGATTTTGCAAGTCCGGTTGGCACGAAGTCGGTGGAGCCGGAATGGTACACCCTAATGTTTTGAAAGCGGGCGGGATTGACCCGGAAAAATATACAGGCTTTGCCTTTGGTTGGGGGGTGGAGCGGGTTTATACCCTAAAGCCAGGATTACACCTTGATGATATTAGACCTTTATATAGCACCAATTTGGAATTCCTTGAACAATTTTAAAAATTGAAAATTTATGAACATTTTAATACCCCACCGTTGGTTGTTGGAACACTTGAAGACCTCCGTTTTGCCCCAAAAAATCCAGGAGTATTTATCTTTGTGCGGGCCGAGTGTGGAACGGTTGAGTAAGGTTGACGGTGATTGGATCTATGACATTGAGGTAACCACTAATCGGGTAGACATGATGAGTGTGATCGGTATTGCCCGAGAGGCGGCGGCGATTTTGCCAGAGTTTGGTGTCAAAGCTGAACTGGTTCCGCTGACTTTGCCACCGATAGCTAGTTACAAATCACTGGACATAAAAATCATCAATAATCCTCAACTGTGTCAGCGGATTTTGGCAATCAAACTAGGAGGGGTAAAAATTGGACCGTCGCCAGAATGGCTACAAAAACGTCTCATCCAAGTGGGACAACGGCCACTCAACAACGTCATCGACATTACTAACTACGTGATGTGGGAAGTGGGGCATCCAGTGCACGTGTTTGATTATGACCGGTTGACTAAAAAAACGATTGCCGTTCGTGAAGCTAAAAAGGGTGAACGACTGAAAACCTTGGATGATAAAGTTCACCGACTTGTCGGTGGGGAAGTAGTGTTTGATGACGGTACAGGAACAATCATTGATTTGCCGGGAATTATGGGGACGGCCAACACGGTGGTGACTGATAAAACAACCAATATCCTACTGTGGATTGAATCGATTGACCCGGTTAAGATTCGACAAGCGTCCATGACACTTGCGATTCGGTCACAAGCAGCGGTACTCAATGAAAAACAGGTAGATCCGGAGTTGGGACTGATGGCGGTGTTACGAGTTGTCGAACTGTGCCAAAAGCTAACCCAAGCCAAGGTGGCTAGTAAACTGGTGGATATTTACCCGGTCAAACCAGTTATTAAGCCAATTACCTTAACCGATGAACGATTGACCACGTATTTAGGCCTTCGAGTTGAACCAGAGAGAGTAAAAGGGATTTTGGAAAGGTTGGGGTGCCAAATTCAAGTTAAAAATGAAAATTTAAAAGTTAAAAATAATAAAAAAGGCGGGGATGAGGAAACTATCAATTATGAGGTGGTGCCGCCGACCTGGAGGGCAAGAGACCTAACCATTCCTGAAGATCTGATTGAGGAAGTGGCCAGAATTTACGGCTATCATAATTTCCCCAGTTCCGTCATGGCAACAACGATTCCAGATGCGCCGTCGGAAGAAAACTTTCGCTTGGAGTACCAAATAAAACAGTGGCTAACGGGCTGGGGATTTACTGAAATCTATACCTATTCCATGGTAGCCAAGGATTTGGTTTTGGCGTCAGGATATCCTCTGGCCTCACACTTAAAAATCAAGAACCCGTTGTCCGACGAGTGGGTTTATATGCGTCGGTCTTTGGTACCGTCGATCATGGCCGTCGTTGAAAGTAACCAGCGTGATATGATTCGGGTCTTTGAAATGCAAAATGTTTTTCACCCGGCAGGAAAACGGTCCGAACTACCGAATGAGGAATTACAATTAGTGGTAGCGACTACGACGAGTTATCAGGAGTTGAAGGGTGTGGTTGATGGGTTGATGACTAAGTTGTTTTTGGCTAATGAACTTTACGTAGTGCCTACTAACGTTGATCAGGATGGTTTTGGCGTGGGGCAGACCGGAGAGATAGTGGTCGGGAAAAAACGGCTAGGAGTAATGGGACAATTGAAGGCAAAGAAAATGTGGGTGGCGAAAATTTTGATGAGGGAGTTAATGGCTTTGGCCAGAACGCACCCCCGGTATATTCCGATTAAAACCACGCCACCGATTAGGGAAGACTTGACGTTTCAGGTTCCAGATAAAACCTACCTTGGTAACTTGCTCCTTACTGTTGCTAAGACGAGTAAACTGGTGGAGACAGCGATTATTTCTAAGCGTTATAAACCACCAACGGCAACCGATTCTACCAATATTACTTTGACTCTGACTTACCGTGACCCCAAGAAATCGCTGACTGATAAAGAACTAATGCCGGTTCGGAAAAAGATTGCGACCTCCTTAGCGCAACTGTATTCAGCTCAACTGGTTGGTTTACTGGAGTAAAAGTAGCGACTCTTCCCGAGGTTGTCTCAAGTGTTAACCCCCGGGGTTGGAGGAGATAATGGGAAACAACTTATATCACTTCTCCTGTGCTTAACAGGACCCTGATTTTTACTCCTGATCCAGTTTCTAATTCTACTATCGAGCGCCAAAAATCTAACTTTTCAACAATTCTATCAGCTTCGTCAGGAGGGATCTGATACCAGTCGGTTATTTCCTTAGCGGAAAGAAAGCTGTTCTTTACAACATCTCTAGCAATAGCCGCAATAACTCGTTCGCTTAATCTTTCCATTCTCAACCTCGTCGGTGGCAAGACGCTGCCAGAGATTAATAAACTGCTGTCACTTTAGACCAGTATCAATTCCGAGGTGACTACCTAACACCACCTCCGAAGTGGTGAGGAGGTCCGAGGTGTTGATAGGTGGTGACGAGCTAGCCTTCGGCGAGAAGTACGTATCCTAAAAAAGGAAAGACGTCTTGATTTAATGTCCCCAACATCTCTTCTCCACCATACCAAGTTCCGATACATAATGTGTCCGGAGAAGCTGTCCGTAAGCAGGGAGCAAGAGAACTGACTCCTGCTGCCAATACTGGAGGGTTGTCTCCGCCGCCTTGAATGATGGCCACTCTTCCACCACTGCTAAAGTAAGTTGTTTCGTCAACAGCACCATGACCACTTAGACATTGACGACATTGACTGGTGTCAAGCAGGGGAATTAATGGTAACTGTTTCTCAGTCATAGTTGGTATTATAGATCAGGGTAAAAGAGTTGCATCCGAATTAACGGGTCGAATGGAGATTCGCCTTGGACGGTACGAGTGATTATCCTGCCATCAAGGTGGTAAATGAACGTTGTCATTTCATCATCATCGGCATCCGGAAAGATCGCAATTGGCTGACCAGCTAAGATAAAAAGGTTTTCTGATATTTCCATAACTTCATCGTTTTCATTTGCCGTTGGTGCCCAACGGACACCTATTTCCGACGGATAGTCGATTGGCCAAATGCCGCGAGCTAATTGTTCACTGATGGCTTTAATTTCTGCTGCTTTTTTCTCTTTTAATGTCTCTATGTCCATTTACATTACCTCAAAATTGCTACTTTTTAAGGAGTCGGGCTAGGAGCGGGAGTCGGTTCTTCCCAAGTCACACCGCCGACGCCGATACGATGTTCTTCGGATTCGGCATTCCTACCGTCTTTCATGGTGACTCTGACTCGGACGGTATGGCGGCCGGTACCTAGATTGGTGGTTTCGCTAATGCGACTGCCGGTAAAGCTTAGGTGAACTGAGCCGTCGACCAAGAAATCAACTTTGTCAATGTCGCCTTCGGCGATGACGTCTATTTCCACCGGAATGTCGTTGCCGTCAAAGTTTTGATGGTCTTCGGGTTTTTTGAAGCGGATGGCGATGTCTTTTTTGGAATCACATTGTTCCCGCGGCGGTTGGTACTTGGGGTCGGAATAACCAGCCAGCCAAGCGTCGATGCCTGACTGCCACTTATTGACTTCTTGGTTAAACGGATCTTTTTCTTGTAAAACTACAAATTCCTTTTCGTCGTAGTCGCCTTTGGCGATATCGACTTCGGTGGCGAGCTTACCGGATGATTTGCAGAGTTTGAGCATGGCGTGAATGGGGTCGGGAAGAGAAGGCAGAGTGCCGTCGATAATGTATTCAGTTCTTGCGACAAAGCCGTGGTGCTCCGGATAGCCGGAAACGGAGTCTACTAAAACGGCCTTGATGTTACCAGGAATTGGCCAGGGTTCGGAGGCATGGTCTTTAATGACTTCGGTCATAATCCGCCGCCAGATAGGCGAAGCGCCGGTAACACCCGAGGCTACTTCTTTCATGGGGCTATTGTCATTATTGCCCACCCAGACGCCAACGATGCCCCGACGATTCCAGCCGACGGTCCAGTTGTCGCGCTTGTCGTTGGTGGTGCCGGTTTTGACGGCAATTTCATTGCCCATATTGAGATAGGAGTTAGGGCCAAAAGTTAGCAAGCGGGCGTTGTTGTCGCTTAAAATGTGGTTAATTAAGAAGGTCTCAGATTCTTCCAAAACGCGCCGGCCTTCAATAGATTTTTGTTCATACAAGGTTTTGCCATCCTGGTCTTCGACTTTGAGGATGCTGACCGGTTCAATTTTATGGCCGCTGTTGGCAAAAGCGCTGTAGGCGGTAACCATGTCAAGAAGGCGAACTTCGCCGCCGCCGAGGGTAACTGCCAGACCGAAGCGGCTCAAGTTTTCAGTTGTCGGTTCGAGGGAGGTAAAACCCAGATCGAAAGCGGTCTGGAGCATGTTTTTGACGCCAACTAGAGCCAGCAATTTGACCGAGGGGAGGTTTAAGGAGCTCCCCAGAGCAAAGCGGAGTTGAACCGGGCCGCGGAATTTGCCGTCATAGTTGGCCGGAGCATAGGCTGGTTGACCGAAGCCACCAGGGAATTCGGTGGCAGCATCGACCAACATAGTGGCTGGGGTATAACCCTGTTTAAAGGCGGTAACATAGGTAACTGGTTTGATGGCTGAACCGGGCTGGCGAAGGGAAGTAGTGACGTTGACTTGACCATCATAATCCTTAGCAAAAAAGTCTTTACTGCCGACCATAGCCAGGACTTCGCCATTGTTAGGATCCATGACGACAGCGGCGCCGTTGCCAATGTCTTGATTTTTCACTTTTTCGATTTCTTCGCTAACAATGGTTTGGGCTTTCTCCTGCAAGTCGAAGTCGAGGGTGGTGGTAACTTTGAGGCCGCCCTGTTCGACCAGACGATCGCCATAGATATCAATTAGTTTTTCTTTGACGTACATGACAAAATGTGGGGCTTTGATGCCGACAGATTGGGGGAGAAACTCAACGTCGGCCAATTCTTTGCCGACAGCCTCTTCTTGTTCTTTGGTAAGGTAACCGTCTTCGCGCATCCGACGAAGCACATGTTTGGTGCGGTCAATATAAGCATCCGGGTAGGGACCATAAGGCGAGTAGACGCTGGGACGCTGAGGCATGCCCGCCAGAATGGCGCTTTCGAGGAGAGTTAAGTCGTTAACTTTTTTACCAAAGTAAGTTTCAGCGGCGGTAGCTACACCCCAGGCAGTGCCTCCATAAGGCGCTTCGTTCAAGTACATCTGGAGAATTTGGTCTTTGTTGTAACGCCGTTCGATTTGGACGGCTAAGATAAACTCTTTGATTTTTCTCGGGAGAGTGCGTTCGGAAGAAAGCAGGACGTTTTTGACCAGCTGTTGAGTGAGAGTGGAGCCGCCGGCTAGCTGGCCCCGAAAAGCGATGGTCAAAAATGCCCGGGTCAAGCCTTTGGGGTCAAAACCGCCATGTTTATAAAAATTTTGGTCTTCAATGGCCACCGTCGCTTGTTTTAAATACTCAGGCAAGTCTTTAAACTCAATGGAGGTACGTTGCTCCTGGCTAAAAACGTCGTAGAGAAGATTGCCCTCCCTATCTAAAATTTTGGTGGCAAAGCCTTCGCGGCGAACGACTTTGTCTGGAGAAGGCAAATCGCGGGCGTACCAGGCGAAAAGCAAAGCGGTTAGTAAAGATCCAGCAATAACAACGAGGAGAAGGCCCAAAGCGGCAGTTCTAACCAGTTGAGCTTTCTTTAAACCGCGGGGTAGACGGCGAAACTGGTGAATTCCTATCAGGCGTTTCCGCCATAGTTGACGCCAATTCATGGTACTATTTTAACAGAGGAACGGTGAACGTTCCAGGGAAGGAAAGTTTCTAGAAAATTGTCTGAAAGCATTTAAATAATTTCTAAGGAAAATTTATATGAAGTTGGTTATTCAACGAGTTGATGAAGGATTGGTGACAGTGGCCGACAAAGTGGTGGGGAAAATTGGGGGGGGTTACGTGGTGTTAGTAGGAATTGGCAAGAATGATGAGGAGAAGGTGGTGCGGGCGATGGCCAAAAAGCTGATTGACCTTCGAATTATGGCGGATGAAAAGGGGAAGATGAACCAGTCGATTGTTGAAGTTTCTGGCGAGATTCTACTAGTATCTCAATTTACCTTGTACGCCCAAACAGCTGGTCGGCGGCCCGGTTTTACTCAAGCGGCGTCACCAGATGAGGCTCGGAAATTATTCGAATTATTCGTAAACGAGATTAGAAAAGCCGGAGTTATAGTTCAAACCGGACAATTTGGCGAGTATATGAAAGTAACGCTAACTAACGATGGGCCAGTGACCATAATATTAGAGAGTTAGAAATCCCTTCGACTGGTTCCCTCCTTCGTCCTTCGATTAACTCAGGACTACGGTGGGCAGACAGGGCAAGCATGAATTATGAATAAGGCAACAGTAAACAGAACAGCAAACAAAAAAGACTCTTGAAACAGTTTCAGGCCTGATATAATCGAGGGGGGGAGATTATTGGAAGTGTCTAGGAAAGTGGGAAAACATATAATTGGGGACTATGACAATTGATGAAGCATTGACCAGGCGAGTGGATAAAATATTGCCTTCTAAAGAGGGTTTAAGGCAGCTAATGGAAAAAGGGAAGATTCGGCTGTATCAGGGTTTTGACCCGAGCAAGCCGGACCTTCACATCGGTCATTTAGTGGGACTATTGCAACTTAAAGCTTTTCAAGACTTGGGTCACGAAGTCATCTTTTTGATCGGGGACTTTACCGGCATGATCGGCGATCCGACTGATAAATCGGAGACCCGAGCCAAGCTAACGCGTAAACAAGTAGAAGAAAATGCCAAAACCTACCAAAAACAAGCGGGTAGGATTTTACGGTTCGAAGGAAAAAATGCTGCCAGGATGCGGTTTAATTCCGAATGGCTTAAGAAACTAACTCTTGCCGATGTGATTGAGCTATCAAGCAATTTTACCGTACAACAACTGATTGAGCGAGATATGTTTCAGAAGCGGATTGGTGATAAGAAGCCAATCTTCTTGCACGAATTTATGTATCCTTCGCTAGTGACGTACGATGCTATCGTTCTTAAAGTCGATCTGGAAATAGGAGGTGGTGACCAACTTTTTAATATGACTGTCGGCCGACCGCTTATTAAACAACAAATCAATAAAGATAAATTCGTCCTCACCACCAAATTATTGGCTGATGCGGCAGGCAATAAGATTGGTAAAACGGCCGGTAATGCCATTAATTTGTTTGCTGATGCCAACGATCTATATGGACAAATAATGTCGCTGTCTGATGAGGTAGTAATAGAGGCGTTTAGATTAATCACTGAAGTACCGCTGGCGGTGATTGATGATTTAGCCGCAGAAATGAAGACGCGACCAATGGCGGTCAAAAAGCAGCTGGCGTTTGAAGTCACCAAGCTCTGTCAAGGTAAAGAGGTGGCCCAAGCGGCGCAAAAACATTTTGAGCTGACAGTTCAAGGCGGAAAAGTGCCAGAAAAAATAGCGACTGTGCCTAACTGGAAAACTCCCTTGACTGCTTCAGCTACCGTGGCTCGAATGGTTCCCGATACAACCCACTCGGAAATCAAGCGGCTGATGCGACAGGGTGGAGTAGAATGGAATGGGGTAGTAATTACTGACGTAACAAAAATGATTACCCCTAAATCCGGCGATGTGTTAAAGCTTGGTAAGAGAACCTTTGTCCGAGTAAAAACTGATGAGTCTAAGTAAGAGACAGCGGAAAATTTGGACGATAATTATCTTTATCGCCGGCCTAGCGCTGGTGGCGACATCACTACTGCCTTTTTTCTTTGCTTCTTAACTGGCGGTATAAATATTTTTCTAACACCCTCTTGAAATTTTGCTTGTTATACTAGGGCTATGGCTGCGATAACATCCAAGACGCCTGTGGAGAAACTGCCGATGGTGGGGCCGACCTTCGCCAAACGGTTGGCCAAGCTCGAGATACGTACGGTGGAGGATCTTATCTACCACGTTCCCCATCGATACCTTGATGTATCGATGGTAAGCCAGATTGGCCAAGTGCAAGCAGGGGAGACGGTAACTGTTACCGGCCAAGTGGTGGCGGCTAAGAATATCTTTACCAAGCGGGGAAAAAGAATTCAAGAGGTGACAATTAGCGACGGCACTGGCCAGCTGACCGCCGTTTGGTTTAACCAACCATATTTGGTGACGACATTTAAAAAGGCTGGAAAAATTTCTCTGGCTGGGACGGTGGACCGGTTTGGAGCGAAACTATCGATGACGACGCCGGAGTACGAGATAATCACAAGAAACAAGAAACAAGAAACAAGAAACAAACTTGGGAGCATCCATACCGGTAGGTTGGTGCCTATCTACCCGGAAACATATGGGGTGAGTTCCAAGTGGTTACGATCAAGAATTGCTCCGATTTTAATTGACGCTAACGTCCTAATTGCCGATTGGCTACCAGAACCGATTCGGACGAGGGAAAAATTGTTGCCATTGCCTCAAGCATTAATTAGTATCCATTTTCCTGACAATGAGACAGCTATCGACACTGCTCGTAAACGGCTGGCGTTTGATGAATTATTCCTCTTACAACTGGCGTCACAAAAACGCAAGTGGCTGTGGCAAAAGGTAAAACTCTCTCATCCGTTAGCGGTCGATCAGGAAAAGGTCTCGCAACTTATCGCCGCCCTCCCCTTTAACCTGACTTTAGCCCAAAACCGAGTGGTGAAAGAAATTCTGTCTGATTTAGGCCGATCGCTACCCATGAATCGTCTACTGCAAGGTGATGTGGGCTCGGGCAAAACCGTGGTGGCCGCCATCGCCATGTATGTGGCGTATCTTAATAACCTTAAGTCGGCTCTCTTGGCGCCTACCGAAATTTTAGCCCTGCAGCATGCACAGACGCTCAATACTATTTTGGAGCCGAAAGGATTGACACTGTCTACCCAGACTGGGAGTCGAAAAGATAAACTGGAGAACGCTAATATCTTTATCGGCACTCATGCCTTACTCTACAGAGATATCCCTAAAGAATTAGGTTTACTGGTCGTTGACGAACAGCACCGGTTTGGGGTAGAACAGCGGGCTAAACTGCTTAAAGCTTCGAAAACGCCTCACCTTTTGACTATGACCGCTACGCCTATCCCCCGCACCATTGCCTTAACTATCTATGGTGAGCTGGATCTGTCGCTTGTTGACGAGATGCCATCGGGAAGGAAAGCAGTGAAGACCTGGGTGGTACCTCAACTCAAACGTTTACGGGGCTATGACTGGATTAGAAAACAAATTCAGGAAGATAAAGTGCAGGTGTTTATCGTTTGCCCGTTAATTGAAGAGTCGGAAAGCGAAGGCCTCACCCAAGTCAAGGCGGCGGAGGCGGAATTCAAACGTTTGTCAAAAGAAGTGTTTCCTGACTTACGACTAGGCCTATTGCACGGACGGATGCGGTCTAAGGAAAAAACGGCGGTGATAAGTGAATTTTTGCAGAAAAAATTAGATATTTTGGTCAGTACGCCGGTCATTGAAGTGGGGATTGATATTCCCAACGCTACCATAATGGTGATTGAAGGAGCGGAGCGATTCGGGTTGGCGCAACTCCACCAACTGCGGGGTCGGGTGGGCAGGGCAGAAAAACAAAGTTATTGTCTATTGTTTACCAGTAAGAATGGGGGAGCGACGCAGCGGCTAAAGGCGATGGAAAAAACTCAATCGGGATTTACCCTAGCGGAACTCGATCTAAAACTGCGCGGGCCGGGAGAACTGTATGGACTCCGTCAACACGGCTATCTTCGACTCAAGGTGGCTAATTTTTCTGATCAAGCGCTAATGTCCAAAACTCATGATTATGCCCGGGAGCTTTGCTCTTATGACCCTGACTTAAAAAAATACCCGGCCTTAGCTAAGAAACTAGACTTAATTTTGTCAGCCCAAATTGAGCCAAATTAGAAATGGTGATAAGCGGATTTTTCCTGGATGTGATACAATTAGTTACCTCAAGGAGAATTTATGGGAGCGTTACCGAAACGAAAGATAAGTAGCCATCGACAAGGTAAGCGGCGAAGAGCAATTTTTCTTCGGCCGGTAAACTTGACTACTTGTAAAAACTGCGGCAAGCCCAAACGACCACATCAGACCTGTGGCCATTGTGGTTTTTATCAGGCTACCTAGTACTCCCAGCTTGGATGTTCATTAGTCTCCTGTTTCACGCGGGAAATGATGAGTATATACTAGCGGTATGAAACAGGCGGCTGACCCCAGGCACCAGAAACGGATTCGTCTGGTGAAAGATTTATTTGCTTATAGCTTTAGTCATGGTCTAAAACCAACATCAACGATTAAAACCCTATTAGAAAACCAAGAAGAAATTGATAGGTACATTCAGGCAGCGGCCCCCGAATGGCCGCTAACTCAAATTAATCGGGTTGACTTGAGTATCTTAAGGCTGGCCGTGCATGAATTGCTGCTTCGAAAAGTTCCCCGAAAAGTGGTGATTGACGAGGCGGTAGAACTGGCTAAAGCTTTTGGTTCCGAAGCCTCGCCTAAATTCGTTAATGGGGTGTTGGGAACGGTGGTAGAAAGGTTGACCGTCACTACTTTTGGATAAGTTCCTACTAGGAGAAGGAACGAATTTGAAGTTAAATACTTAAATAGAACCAGCTGGGCTGTATGTAACGTTAAGGATCAGTTATTATATCTTGTTATGGATCAACAGCAAAAAAAGACTCTTTATCAGTTGATTGTCAATACTCTCGGGTGTAATCCCGGCCAATTATCTCAAGGAACCGAATTTGGGGCGGATTTGAACGCCAGTCCTTTAGAAATGGAACGATTGGTAAGTTTGATTGAGCGCGAATTTGATATAGAATTATCTGCCACTAAACCAGGTGAGTTGATGAATATTGGACAATTGGTCACTGACATCGAAGAGGCGATGTTGTAACTGGAACCAGTCCAGGGCTGTGTGTAATGTTAAGGAAGAAACTATTGTATCTTGTTATAAACAGCTACGCTGTATGTAACGTTAAGGAAGAAACTATTGTATCTTGTTATGAAAGCTAGGGTGCCGGCTATCAACCAAAAACTCCTGACTATCGCTTTGACCCACCGGTCGTATCTTAACGAGCATAAAACCGTCAAAGAACACAACGAGCGTTTGGAGTTTTTGGGTGATGCAGTATTGGAACTAGTAACCAGTCAGTACATCTTTGAGAAATACCCGGATAAACCTGAAGGGGAAATGACGGCGCTAAGGTCGGCTTTGGTGCGCACCACCACGTTGGCCGAAGTAGCTGAAAAACTTAAGTTAGGAGACCAATTACGTCTAAGCCGGGGTGAGGCGGCTTCCGGGGGAAGGGAAAATCGGGCACTTCTCGCTAACACTTTTGAAGCGGTACTCGGGGCGTTGTACCTGGATCAGGATCTAACCGCAGTCAGAGAATTTTTGACAACCTGGCTCTTTCCAGAACTGGCTACTATTGTTACTAAGGAGCTCTACCGGGATTATAAGAGCACCTTACAAGAAGAAGTCCAGGCTGAAGGACAACCATCACCGGTGTATGAAGTGGTGAGTGAAGTTGGACCCGACCATGATAAGCAATTTACGATCAGGGTGATGGTGGGGACCAGAGAGTTGGCTGCTGGTTCGGGTAAAAGCAAGCAGGCTGGCCAGCAAGAGGCCGCCCGAAGAGCGCTTGAGAAACTGGCGAAGGGTTGATACAATCGGAGTTTACTGGTAAATCGTTATGCTCAAAATTAAATTGTCTCGCACTGGCAAACGAAATGAGCCGCACTATCGGATAGTCGTCGCCGAAGCCCGGTCTAAAAATCAGGGGCGGGTGGTAGCTGCTTTAGGCCATTACAATCCGCGGACAAACCCGAGCACCTTGGTGATTGATAAAATTCAATATCAAAAGTGGCTAGCGGTAGGAGCACAACCGACAGCCAGTGTTCATAAATTAATAAGCAAGGCAACCTCATGAAAGACCTATTAACTTTAATTCTTACTAACATTACTACCCATCCGGACAAAGCCCAAGTTGACCAAACTCAAGAGGACGGAGTGGACGTTTACACTATTACTGTTGAGCCGGATGATATGGGTCGGGTAATTGGTAAGAGCGGTAAAGTAATTAGGGCCATCCGCACTTTGGTATATGTAGCCGGAATTCGGAGCGGAACCCGAGCCAGAGTCAAGCTTAATGCCGGAGAAGAGGTAGCCGGTCAAGAACCTTCGGCTTTGGGAGCTAGCGGGCAAACGTTAGAAGACGAGATTGACCTGAGTGAAGAATTGCCTCAAGAAAAACAGGAGGAGAAAGCTACCGAAGTCACTCCTCAAGAAACAGACGATACTAAGGAGTAGCGTCGAAGATTTCGGGCTTGGCAGCCTGGTTAGAAGGAAAAGGGGTTGGGACGAGGCTCGGTGGCCGGAATGGCGCCAAAAGTAGCCACAAATTCAAGGTTTTCCAAAGTCGACATCATTGCCTGTTGGTTAGAGGTGATCTCGGGAAGGGGAGCATCGATAGCCGTTAAGTTGGCAGAAGGCAGGGAATAATAGGCGATTAGTTCGGCTTGAGCGCGGATAAGGTCGATGGGAGTTTCGGGATTAGCATTTCGGTTCAGGATTAAAGTTTTGGGCTGCAACAGCGGCCTAGTTTGGATAAGCAAGCCAAATAAGTTGAGCATTTGCGACTTGTCGCCGGTGACTCCAGCGGAAATATCCATCTCGGCTGTTTGACCGGGAACGGGAGCTTGACTAACCTGCTTCTGAGTGGCGCTGTCCGTGGCTAAGGGACCGGGAGAAAAAGAGATGTCGTTAATAAAAGCTTGGGCTTTCTGAGCTTGGGCTTGAATAGAGGCTAGGGTTAAGAAGACCGGTTTTTCCGAAGGCAAAACGGTTTCCAAAAAGGCCACCTGACTATTGAGGCTGTCAAGATTGAGGCCTTGAAGGAAGTCGACTTTAGCAGCAATCGCTGCCAATTTTTCCCTGGCAGTAATGATCTCTTGACGGTTACTCAAAATCGATTTTAGCTGGGGGATGGCTATAAAGGGAACGGAAATGATAATGGCCAGAACGATAAGTAAGGGTAATCCCCAGATTTTAAGCCAGGTTTTGGCTTCGTCGCGAGAGTAAGCGGGAAGTGGTTCAATCATCGGTTAATTACCTTCCTTTTCATCTGAAACTGTCGTGGCCGGAGAGGGCGTCGGATTTGGTTGAGGAAAGGCTATTTCCTCCTTGGAAAGAGTGATGCGGGCGAGGTACTCGGCTGTCTCATTACGGCTGGTCGACTCGATAGCGATGGTTTTAAAAAGAGCTTTAAGAGGTGAAGTTTTTAGGGCTTCGACGAGGTTATAAAAGCGAAAAACGTCAGTGGCTATGGCGGACAGGTTAACAGAATTTTCATCCTTGAAAGTTAGGTTTTGCAACGTCACTCCCTCGGGCATGGTGTCGAAGGCAGCAGCAAGAATGGTTGGTACATCGGCCCGACTGGAAATGATTTGGTTAGCTAACTTGAGTTTGGTGTGTACTAAAAGGTATTTGACCTCGGTAGCGCTAAGGGATTGGAGGACTTGTTTCTCTTTGTTAATTTTTTGGTTCAACGAGGCCAGCTGGATGCTGACAAAAACACGGAAGGCCACTAGAGGAATTAGGATGCCCAGGTAGGTTAAGATAATGACCGTACTGATCATGATAATTTTCCGGTGTGACTCCCGTTGGCGGGTGAGGCTGGCTTGACGGCGGGATAAAAGGTTGACTGAAAAAGAATCTTGAGGCATTTTACTCCACGGTTTTCATGGCTAAACCGGTAGCGATGGCAAAGGTAGCCACTTCCTGGGAAAAGGCGCTGCCGCTTCTGACTTCCATAGCTTCAAAGGGATTGCCGATAGCGACTTCGACTGAAAGGGAATTGGCCAGGAAGGCGACGATGCCAGGTAAATAAGCGCCGCCGCCGGTAACGATGACTGATTTCAGGTTGGTTTCTGGCCTTTCGGAGCGAAAATATTGAATGGTTTTTCTGACTTCGCCGACCAGGGAATTAAAAACGGGCAGAAGAGAATTTCTGACCTTGCCTTCTAACTGATTTTCCATTAAACCATAAGAGCGTTTGTATTCCTCGGCATGAGACGGATCCAGGCCTAAACTTTTTTCGACGGCTCTGGTTAAGGCCAAGCCGCCGGTGGGTACGGAGTGAGTGGTAACAATAAAACCGTCATCAATGATGACTAAGTCTGTCGAGAGAGCGCTGATATTGGTGATGACGGTGGCTCCAGATTGATTAGTTTTGGCGGAAAACACCCGGGAAAGGGCAATGAGGGAGGTTTCCAGGCCGGCCGGTTCGACGCCAACCCTCTCCATCAAGGTTACCAATTGGTTGACTCTACTTTTACTAGCGGCGGCCAAAAGCACGGTCATTTTTTCTTCGCCGCTGCCTTTGGGTGGGCGGCGCAAAACCGTGTATTCCAGGTTGACTTCGTCCAAGGACACCGGAATATGCTGTTCGGCTTCCCATTGAATGGCCGAGGATAATTCGGCGTCGGTCAAAATGGGCATGGTAACGACGCTGGTAAAAGCTTCAGTTTCAGGTAAGGCTAAAAAGACGGGTTGGCCCAAAACTTTTTGCTCTGCCAAGAGTTTTTTGATGGTTTCGGCTAACTGGACGGTGCCGGCTTCCTCTTTGGGTAAGACTTGACCGACGGGGTTATAGGCGCTGCCTAAACTTCTAACGACAAACTTGCCTCCCTGGTGGTCGAGGCCAACAAGTTTGATGGCATAGGAACCGATGTCTAGTCCGACGGTAACGGCCATAAAATGCTCCTCGTTAATTGGGTTGGGAATAGGCTGGGCAGGTTAGAGTTCATAGGTAAAGGCTATTGAATGAGGCTGGAACCGGAAAAAACAACATAATCAAAAATTGAGGGAATAAAGGGGTTGGTGCGGGTAGTCAGAATGGCCCTGGTTTCTCCGGTTAGGGCCTTGGTGCCTTCGGATTCGATGTTATATTGTTGGGGAGGGAAGCTAGCTACCCAACCTCCTCGTGGAGTTATCCGAATGGGCATATCGGCATAGGTGGCTCGGATACGAAGAAGGACATCATTACTCGTAAAACCAGGGACAAGGCCAAACCCTAGTGCCAGCCTCCAAGCGCTACCGGGTGGGGCGATTACGAAAGTGTCGATAAAATTGTCTCCGGAGACACAGCCGGCACCTATAAAACCCCAGCGTCTGACCGTCGGGCCGGCCGCGTTGTAAATGGCCACCACAATCCCGCCGGCAGAGCAGCCAGCGGTTGGTTCTCCCCAATCAATCCAAAGGCCGTCGGTGCCGCTGACACCGCTGACATTAACGTCAATGGTGTGGCCTTGGGGGACGATGACTTCTAAAATATCATCCTTCTCTATTTGGTAATCGTAGGTCAAGCTGTCGGGGACGCTAAAGGTATAGGGGGCGGGATTATAGACGTCGCCGATATAGGGGAGATCGGGCAAGGGCGTAGCCAGACCCAAGGCACTTTCGATGCCGGCTTCGGCGGCATTAAAGACCCTGGTGGTTTCCTCTTCTTTTCTGGAAACAGAAACGTCTTCGGTGGTTCTAGTGGCCACGGAAATGCCGATAGTTAAAATCACTGCCATAAACAATAAAATAATAAGGGCAATTTGGCCCCGATTTGATTCTTTTACCATTACCTTTCCATTGTAGCCACTGACGCGGCTTGTAGTCAATGAGCTCTGAAAATGAATTTAGTAAGTTCTTAATAAGGTGGTGGTGACAAAGGTTTCCCGGACTACATCTGACGGTCGGGCGCCAGTTTCGCCGCGCTGCAGGGTAAAGGTGATACCGACTTTGGGTGGGGTAAAAACGGTACCGGCGATGCAGGTAAAAGATAAGTTGCTGGCGATAATATTACTGGCAGTCAAGTATAAACCGGCGTTGAGTTGAATCCGGTTCGGGGTAACACTAGTATCAATTTGGATAGTGTAAGTAGTCGGTGGGGTAGTGTTTTTGACGATATCTAACTGGGTGGCGGGGGAGCCACCGACGCAGGTGACCGTATCGGCATTTCTAACTAAGCGCTCAATTTGGGCCAGGGCATAGTCGCCGCTACTTCTGACTTCATTTAGACGGGCGGCTTTGCTGCCGCCTTGGACGCTGGTTAAAAATAAATTGACCGTGGCTACGGCTAAAATAGCGGTTAAAGTAACCACTACTAAGACTTCGATGAGGGTATAACCGTAAACTAACTTCATCACAAAGGATTCCACTCCTCTAAACTGCTGGTTAAACGTGACTGAAATTGCTGTGTGCCTTCCCACCACTCGACAGTGACGATTATGTCGACCGCTTCCGGGTCAGGGTTGGCGTCTTGGTTAACCGGAGTGATGGTTAAGAAACGTTCAAAATTGGTACCAGGGATATATTGGCTGCCGGAGCAGACGCCGGCGGTAAAGGGGGAGAAAGAGGGACCATTAAGGTCTGGCAAAGTGGGAGTGCAATAGGTGGTCATGCCCACCGGTAACCAAGTGGTGAAGGCAAACCAGCCGACCCGGTCGCGTTGTTGACGAAACCATTCCACTCCCTCCTGGGCATAGCGGGTGGATAGGGTTTGGTCGCTACTCTTGCGGCTGGCTTTGATGCTTAGCGATAAGGAATGGACGACGGCGACCAAGACCACGGCGGTAATGGTGGCGGCAAAGATGACTTCGATTAAAGTTTGGCCTTTAGTGGTGGTTGGTTGCGGGCGGGTTTTATTCATTAGGGTAGTTGACAACGACAATTGGTAAAATTAGTCGTATAGGGCACGCCACCGATAAAACAGTTTGGTTGAGCAATCATCTGCATCCCACAGTTACCTACGGGTATATCGAAACACAGAAATTGTGGTGAAGGACCGCGACCACGAACATTACTGTCGGTGCCATTAGGGTCGGTGCCGACACTGGCACAGGTGGCCCCGGGAATTGTAATACAAAGCTGATCACAGGTTTGGTTAGTAGCCCCATTGGCAATAACATTGTAAAAGGGAACGGAGACGACGGGGCCGATGGAGGCCAGGCGAACATATTCGGTGGTGCCGCCTTGGCCGACGACGGGGCCGCTGCCGTTATCGGGGATGCCGGTTAAGACTTCGAAATTGAAAGTTAAGGAGTTGGTAAAAAGGACGTTAGCTTTAAAGGCAGTAGAGGAAATTAATGGACCGGTCCCGACGCCAAGGCAGATGGCTTGAGCCTGGGCAGTATTGGTGCCGCTAGTGACAATCACCCGGTAACCGTCTAGTTGAGAGCAACCGGCGGGTTTGTCGCCGGCTGTAGCCCGTTTTTGGATGGTGCGCAAGAACTCGGTGGTTTCCTGGGCGGCGTTACGGACTTGTTGCTTCTCGTTAAAGCGGCTGTAGACTGCTAAACCACCGCCCAAAAGAATGCCGGTGACGGTAACAATAACCAGGATTTCAATTAAGGTAAAGCCCTTCCTAACTAGGTTGGACAGGATAGCACCTAATTGAAGCTTTTTCCACTGGTTAGCTGGGTAGTTAGCACTGGGCAGAAACCACATACGTTGTTCACGGCTCGCCTAAACAAACTCTCGTGCCAGGACCAGCCAGAGTAGCGGGAAGGTAACTAATGCCATATTCTCTACCTGCTGTCGTACAGGTACCGGCAGCACAGCCGGAAGCGGGACAGCCGTAGGTGTACACATAAGTACCGCCGACTGGGTCTTGGACACTATTGGTAAGATAGGTAGCGCCTACTGCAGTTTGCATATTGCCACTGACGCTGACGTTGGGATAAGTACCGTTGTCAGAACGATAAATTTCCAGGGCGGTTCTGACTTGTTGGATGTCGGCTTCACGACGGGCGTTTTGGGCGCGAATGCGGGTGGTACGGTAACTAACGGTAGCAATAGCCAAAAGGACGCCAATCATGGCCATGACAATGAGCATTTCAATGAGGGTAAAGCCCTTCGATAAGCTGCCTCCTTCGCCGAGACTACGAAAGGCAGGCAGGGTAACCCTACGAGACAGAGAGAATGGGAGGGTTGAGGATTTTAATGAGGAAAGTTTCATATATTCCTATTGCTGATTGCTAACGCAAAAATAGTTGCCGGTACCATAGGCACAGCTGTTGTTGGTGGCGTTGCCGCTGCCCGTTTCTTCCAGCTGCTGGGTGCAGACACAATATAGATCGGAGTTACAGGCGAAAACATAGGTGGTGCCGCGCGGGTCTTTGGGCTGGCCGTTGGGTAGATAGGTGGTGGTTGACCACAAGTCCGAACAGGTTCCCGGCGGATTGGGAGGATAAGCATTATTGGCAGCGTAGTATTGTTCGAGGGCTTTCTGAACCTGTTTTAAGTCCGCCCGGCGGCGGGCATCGCGGGCGCGGGGAGTTTGGTTGGCGAAAATGGACATAACGGCAATTGTTAAAGTGGCGATGAGGGTAATGACGACAATGATTTCAACTAAAGTGAAACCTTGTTTTTTGGACAGTTGCATTATTTTGAGTATGGCAAGAATTGGTAGCGGCGTCAAGGGCAAGGGTAGGGTATAGAGTGTAGGTTATAGGTTATAGGGTATAGGGCATAGAGGATAGCTGATAGTGGATAGAGAAGGATGAATAATAGCGTGATTGGGATACCAAAGACTTAAGGGGAAGGGGAGACAAATTGGGTGAGGAAAACCTGGCTAAAGCGGGTTTCGGCCAGTTTCAAACCAGTAGTATCTTCGGCGGTGAGCTTGACAATATAGGCACACTCTTTCTGACCACACTGGAAGCGGTGGCTGACAATGCTAGCAGACATAGTACTCACCAGGTTTTGGCCGTCGCCAAAGTCGAGACTGACTGATTGTAAGGGGCTATCGTAATCAACCACCGAATAGCCAAATTCAACGTCGCTGGCTTGGCCGCTGACTTCCAGCTGGCGGGTTTTGGGATTCAAGCCGGGCTGGGTATTTAAGTACAAAAGAATGGGTCTATTGAGACAGGTGCGATAACAATCGCTTTTACAGTCGGTCACGCCTTGGCTTAAGCGTTTACCCCGGCCGGCCTGAAATTTGGCGTCGCAACACTGATAACCCCAGCCTTCACAGGTAGCTTGGGCCTGGCCGCTACCCGGGTCAATAGCTTCGGCCGGCTTTTGAAAAGCAAGGCTAAAGTTGGATAGAATCAGGCGACCGTGACTGTATTCCACTGACCG
>MHDE01000007.1:43405-45909 GCA_001803465.1 Microgenomates group bacterium RIFCSPHIGHO2_01_FULL_45_11
GATCTTGGCGGTAGAAGGTGTGGAGGGTTGGTCATCGGCTTCGATAACCGGAAAGAACATGCCGGCATAGCCCGGAGCTTTACGGGTGAGCCAGGGAAGGCTATCTTTCTTGACCGTCAAGGGATCACTGGGGCCGGCCTGACAAATGGCTTCGACGACGTAATCAATGTCGTTGACGAAGCGAAGCTGATAGCCTTTAACCGGATGGGAAGGCTTCGACGACGGGGTAAACGCCGTGACGGCAGCAGTTTTGACCTGGCAGTCTCGGGTGTGCACCGGGTCTAGGCTTAAATTTTTGACCGCTAAGAGATCTGCCTTTAAATGATTGACCGCTAAAGTGAGACTAAGGTAGATAACTAAGTAGCCACCGACAAGAGTAACAATGGTCAATTGGAGGGTGTACCAAACGAGCAGTTTGAGAAAGCGCATTACAGTTTATTGTATAACGGTTTGTGACTTGAAGTTAAGGGGAATTGAGGGTTCCGTGGTGGAAATTGATGCTGACGAGAAATTTTCAATTTTTAATTATCAATTTTCAATCAAGCCTTAATGTCTAATTTTTAAAAATTGAGAATTGAAAATTCATTGGAAATTGAGAATTGGTCATTGAAAATTCTTGCTTAGAGCAAGTTCCAATACCATTCCCAGATAGCGTTGCCCCAAAGCAGGGCGATGACTGCTCCGAGGATTAAAAAGGGGCCAAAGGGAATGGTTTGGCCGAAACGCTTTTTACCGACAGCCAGTAGAAACAGGCTGACGACGGCTCCGGTAAAAAAAGCACTAAAGGAAGCGACCACTAACCTGGGCCAACCCACTAGTAGCCCCAAGACGAAAACCAGCTTGACGTCACCCCAGCCCATGCCTTTGCCTTTGGTTAATAAAATAATGGCGGCAAAGAGTATTGCCAGAACTAAGGATCCAATCAGAGCACGAGTCAAATCGGTGGGATTCATAATGCCGGTTTTAATTAGGTACGACCGGTAGAGAAGAGCTAATAAGCCCAAGCCAAAGACGGCGTAGTCGGGAATGAGATAGCTTAGGAGGTCGGTGGCGACGATGATTAAGAGCAGGACGCCAACGGTAAGCCAAAACAAGGGTTGGAGATAAACTAATGGTTCTTGAGTTAAGCGGAAAAAGGCAAAACCGACCAAGTACCACCAGAGGAATAAGACCATGGTGGTAAATTCCACTATCGGATACTGGAGGGAAATTTTTTTCTGACAGTAACGGCATTTACCACCAAGAAGCGCGAAGGAGAGAAGGGGAATGTTGTCGTACCAAGCCAGAAGGTGTTTACATTTATCGCAATAGGAGCGGCCTTTGAGCGGTGAGTCACCGGTTAAAGTCCGGTAAATGACGACGTTAACGAAGCTGCCGATGACTAAACCTAAACAGGCAATAAAAAAAATGAGGACAAGCTGCATGAGTAGAGGATAGCATATGAATTGAGAATTTAGAATTAAGATTTAAGAATAACGGTCAATAGCAAACAGACAATAGTCAACAGTAGAAAGGTTTTTGATCTTGAGATAACTGGAGGAGTTAAGGGCAACAAAAAGCGGGGCCTACGCCCCGCTTTTTTTTATTACAATACAGCTTTATTTTTGCTTCTTGCTTCTAGCCTCGATTATTGGACACAAACCCAACATAAGCCGGCAGGAGCGCTGGCTCCGTAAGGGTTGGTGGCTGGATCGCAGGTACCAACGGTAGAGACACCAATACAGGCTTCATCGTTGACTGTCGGGCCAAAGACGTTGTCTAGCCGACCGGCATTGCTTTCCGGCTCAAAAGAAATCGCCATATTGACTTCGCCGGCAGACGCATCCAGCCAGAGAAGCTGCTTTTGGATAGACGTCTTTTGGGTAATATTGTCCTTGATGACGCTTTTGGCAATTAAATTATTCAATTGCCCTGCAGCAGCAAACAAGGTGGGAACAACTCGGATTGGATCGGTAGTTAAGTTGGTAGCGGTATTACAGGTACTGGTAGCCACAACCCACTCCCAGGGCCAGCAGCCATAGGTAGCGTTAAAGGCGTCCATGCTATTTTTAAGCTGTGAGGCCGTGGCCTGGCGCTCGGTATCGCGACCCTTTCTAGTTATTTCTAAGGGGTTAATGACGGCCAAGACGACAATGGCCAAAATGGCAATGACCGCGATCACCACCAATAGCTCGACGAGGGTAAAACCCTTGACGAGGCCGCGGGTAAGGAATGAGCGTAGGCTCATAGGCAGGCTCCTTTTTTCTACCAGTTAAAATTGACTGGTCAAATTATAAATGGGCAGGATGATGGCCACGATTAAGAAACCAACACCCAGACCTAATAAAATCATTATGAGAGGTTCGATAGCGGTTGTCAAGTTTTTGATGGCTTGTTCGGCCTCGGTCTCAAAATAGTGGGAGACTTTGTTTAAAACTTCGTCTAACTTGCCGGTTTCTTCGCCGACAGAAACCATCTGGGGAATAAGGGCGGGAAAAACCTCGCGTTTGGCCAAACTCTCGGCC
>MHDE01000007.1:45975-48516 GCA_001803465.1 Microgenomates group bacterium RIFCSPHIGHO2_01_FULL_45_11
AGAGCATGAGAGACAATATTTAGGGATTCGATGATGGGAATGCCGGCGGTAATCAAAAGGGCCAGGGTGCGGGCGAATTCGGACAAAATGATTTTCATGAATAAGGGACCGATGATGGGCAGGCGTAAAACCCGTTTATCAAACTGATAGCGACCGGGGGGGGTTTGGCGCCACAAATGGAGGGCATAGCTGCCGACGGCCGCGGCCAAAACCAGCAAAAACCAAAACCTACCCATAAAGGAAGTAATCGCCAGCAGAATTTTGGTGGGCAGCGGCAACTCGGCGCCAAAATCCTCGTACATGACAGTTAGTTTGGGAATGACTACCACCAACATAATGAAAGAGACAACTACCATGCCGATAATGACGATGGCCGGATAAACCAGGGCGCCTTTGGTCTTACTTAAGAAATCTTGTTGGCGCTCCAAGTTTTCGGCCATACGGTTTAAAACCTGGTCCAAGACACCGCCATATTCACCGGCGCGAACCAAAGCGACGTAGACTTCGGGAAAAACCGGGTGCTTGCCCAGGGCATCAGCCAAAGCCATGCCGCCTTGGACGTCGCGGACGACTTCGGCGATAACCGCTCCGAATTCCGGCTTGGCTTGGTTTTGAAGGATATTTAAAGCCTCGGCCAAGGGCAGACCCGAGGCAACCATGGTAGACAGTTGGCGGGTGAAGGTGACTAAATCTTTGAGCCGGACGCGGCGGAAGAGCTTATGGATAAAGACCAGGCCTTCGCCAAAACCGGTGACGGATTTTAGGCTAATGACCACTAAATGACGTTCCCGTAACACCTTGGTGGCTTGGGCGGCTGATTGGGCTTCAACCTTGCCTTTAACCCGTTTGCCATGGTCGTCTTTGGCGAGATAATTAAAAACAATCATTAGCTGCCTTTGATAAGCCGCAAGAGCTCTGCCGGCCGCAGCGAATATTCTTGGGCTTTATCCAGAGTGATGACGTCCTGCTGCACCCAAGAGGCCAGGTTGGTCTCAAGCGTCATCATGCCGAGTTCCGCCGAGGTCTGAATAATGTTGTCAATCTGGTGGCTCTTGCCTTCACGAATGGTATTTCTAACCGCCGGGGTGGCCAGTAACACTTCCACCGCCGGGATACGGCCGCCATTTTTGGCAGGGATCAAGCGCTGGGATAAAATGGCCTCGATGGTGTTGGCAAACTGCATTCTGACTTGAGCTTGCTGGTGTTCGGGGAAAACGTCGATGACCCGGTCGACGGTTTGGGCGGCGGAGTTGGTGTGCAGAGTGGCCAAAACCAGATGGCCGGTCTCGGCAATGGTCAAGGCGGCGGCGATGGTTTCGTAGTCGCGCATTTCGCCGATCAAAACAACGTCAGGATCTTCGCGCAAGACACTTCTTAAAGCAATGTCCCAAGAGTGAGTGTCGCCGTGCATCTCTCGTTGCGAGATGATGGACTGATCCGGCGTATAGACATATTCAATGGGGTCTTCGATGGTGACAATGTGGGTAGCGCGAGTGTGATTGATGCTATCGATGATGGCGGCTAAAGTGGTGGATTTGCCGTGGCCGGTCGGGCCGGTGACTAAAATAAAACCTTGTCTTAAGGGGGTGAATTGGTGATAGACGGAAGGCAATTTGAGCTCATTAATGGTGCGGATTTTATTGGGAATGAGGCGCAGGGCGGCGGCGACATAGCCCTTGGCAAAATAAGCATTGATTCTAAAGCGACCGCGGTCTGAAAGCTGAAAGGAAAGGTCTACTTCTTTGTTGACATAGAGCAAATCTTTTTGCTCGGCTGAAACCAAGCTCTCCACCAGGGTTTTGACTTCCTCGGCGGCCAGGGGTTTCATGCCTTCAATGGGTAACAGAGAGCCGTCAACCCGGATGATGGGAGGAACGCCGACTATCAAGTGAAGATCAGAGGCGTCCCGTTTGATAACAATATCTAATAAGTCGGCGCTGGTCATAGTTTCCTTGAAAGGTTTTAATTAATAGACAGAGTTAATTCTAATGATGAACTAAACTTCAGCTACCCGCAAGACCTCTTCGATGGAGGTAATGCCCTCCAGAACCTTGAGATAACCGTCTTGTTTCATAAGAATCATACCTTCTTCGAGCGCCATTTTCTCGATGACTCCGGCCGGGGAACGTTCCAAGATAAGTCGGCCAATTTTTTCGCTGACTGGCATGACTTCAAAGATAGCGATGCGGCCGCTATAACCAGTGTCAGAACACTCGGTACAGCCTTTGCCCCGATGCAAAGAGGGAGGAGTACTGGGGGGGCGACTTTTGAGCCAGGCGTCATAGAGAGAGCCTAACACTTTTTTAATATCCTGGACTACCTCTGGAGGCGGAGTGTATTCTTCTCGACAATGCTCACAAATGCGCCGCGCTACCCGTTGAGCAACCACGGCGGTCATAGATGAAGCGAGCAAAAAGGGTTCGGCCTGCATGTCTAAGAGACGCGGTAAGGCACCGGAGGCAGAGTTGGTGTGGAGAGTGGAGAAGACCAAGTGACCGGTGAGTGAGGCTTGAATAGCCAAATCGGTGGTTTCGCGATCCC
>MHDE01000007.1:48603-52556 GCA_001803465.1 Microgenomates group bacterium RIFCSPHIGHO2_01_FULL_45_11
CCTGAGTTTGGTTTATGCGGGGAATTCGATATTCAATGGGGTCTTCAACTGTGGAAATGTTAACGGCAGGAGTATTCAACATTTCAAGGATCGTATAGAGAGTGGTGGTTTTTCCTGAGCCCGTGGGACCGGTGGCAAGAATTATTCCGGTTGGTTTGCGGATAGCGCGGTGAACCCTTTCCAGATTAACTCCCCAAAATCCCAATTCTTCCAGAGTGTATCCTTTAATATTTTCCGGGAGGAGCCTCATGACAATTTTTTCCCCGTCAAATACGGGCAGGACCGAGACTCGGAAAGAAAAGCGGTATTCTTCGTTTTCTATTTTAAATCGGCCATCCTGCGGAAGGCGATGCTCGTCAAGTTTTAGGTTAGACATCACCTTGATGCGTGCCACAATTCCCGGAGCCACTTGTTTGGGCAGGGTCATGGTTTCGTGCAAGATTCCGTCAATGCGGTAGCGCACGACAACTTCTTTTTCTAAGGGTTCAATGTGGATGTCCGAGGCTCCTTGAAGAATGGCGTGGCGGATCAACGTGTCCACTATTTTTATTACCGGGAGATCCTCGGCTAACCTTTTCAATTCCTCGGCGTCTTTAGTGCCCTCTTCTTCTTTGGATATTTGAAGCGCTTTGGTTTCTTTTTGCAAGATTTCGCCAAATTCTGCTTCCAAGGTTTTTTGATATTGCTTCAAGACATTTTTTATGGACTCGGTGGTAGTTATGCGCGGCAGAATGCGCAGGCCGGCTTTTTTCTTGATAAACTCGATAGTTGCGAGGTCCTCAGGATCGAGCATGGCGACCTCAAGGTCGCTTCCCGTCTTTTTAAAAGCAACAATATTATTTTTTCTTGCAATCGGTTCGGGAATGATATGCAGTGCTTCTGGATCTATATTGGTTTTGGAAAGATCAACGAAGGGGATGCCCAAGATATAAGCTTGCAGGCGATTCAGCTCCTCCTCTTTTAAATATCCCCCGTTAAGCAAAACTGCGCGGAGAGATTTTTCCGATTTTTCTGCTTCTCCCTCCGCCATTTTTAATTTTTCGGTACTAACTAGCCCGGAGTCGAGAAGAAATGCTTTTAGTTGAGATTCTTCAACGCGCATGCTGGGCGCTAGTGGTTAGGCACTGGGGACTAGTAAATCTTTCTAGTGTCTAGTGCCTAGTCCCTAATTACTAATTTCCGAGCAGGTTCTTGATCTTCTCTACTACCTCGTTTAGCCGATAGTTAGTTTTTACCAAATAAGTGGTAGCTCCCAGCCCAAGCGCCTTCTCTACGTCGGAACTTCCCTCAAGATTGGAGAGAATAATTACCGGAATTTTTTGGGTGGCTTGGTCGACTTTCAGCGCTTCAAGTACTTCGAATCCGTCTTTTTTGGGAAGAATAAGATCAAGTAAAATGAGGTCAGGAATTTCCTTTTGGGCAAGATTAATCCCGGCCTCACCATCAAGGGCCGAATACACCCTGTAGCCCTCTTCAGTTAATACTTGAGTAGCGGCTCTCTGCAGAGCTGATTCATCTTCGATGAATAAAATTTTTTTCATGAAGTGTCTCGATGCAAATATACCAACTCGCTAATTATACGAATAATGACATTAGTATCATTAGCGTTTATTCATATATTAGCATCAATACTTATGCTTTAATTGGTAATCTAAACCAAAACGTGGTTCCTTTTCCTTCCTCGGAAATAAACCCGATTTTTCCGCCGGAAGACTCAATAATTTCTTTGGAAATATAGAGGCCGATGCCGGTGCCATGCGTCTGGGTAGTGACATGGGGATTCGGGCGCTGGGCGCGGAAAAACTTCTGGAAGATAAATTTCTGCTGGGCGGCAGGAATACCAATCCCCTGGTCCTTTATTTGCCAGAGGATGGTCTTCTCCTCTTTTTCTAAGCCAATTGTAATAGTTCCAGCTTTTTCCGTATAGCGCACGGCATTATCAATGAGATTCTGGATTACGATGGCAATTCTTTCCCGGTCGGCCTTAATTTGGGGAAGTTCGGGAACTTCCAGGCGGATCGCGACCTTAGAGGCCTCAGCATATTTCCGGTAGTTCTCGGCAATATCGCGCGTCATTTTGCCAAGATCAAACAGTTCCTCCCGCAAAACAAAGGTGCGAGCCTCAATTCGTGTAACTTCCAGGAGCGAATTTACAAGCACAATCATGTTGTCCGAAGTTTTGCGCAAAGTATCAATGAAACTTCCATTTGAACTTCTTAAGGGCTCCTCACTAATTTTTTGTGCATTTCGTTCCAAGACATCAATGGTCCAGCGGAAAATAGAAAGCGGACTACGCAGTTGGTGAGAAACCAAAGAAATAAACTCTGACTTCATGCGGTTGGTTTCCGCAACTCGGTTAAAACCGGTAATGACCAAATTTCCGATTATGAGGAAAAGAACAGTAACCGCAATCACGATTAAAGCGGCAATTTCCGGTTCCTGCACGAAACGAGAGGCAAGGGCATAGGTAGCAATCATGGAAATAATGGTGACCAAGCCCATAACCAAGAACAAAAATGGCGGACACTGCCAAAGACCCCAACGTAACTTATTGCATTCGGCTACCGGATTCAGCCGAGACAAGGAAAGCGGCATAGGTTTAGTATACATCATTCATTCCTTGCAAAAAATAACCTCCTGTGCTACGAAAAATCTGGAACCTTGTAAAACCCATGATTTTTCTGGAAACCGTTTCGAAGATATTTGCTTCGGATGGGAACCCCAAGGAGGTAATGTCATTTGTTGACGGCCGGTGGGTGCGGGGTGATGGTGCCCAAGAAACTTTTGTAGTGAATCCTGCCACCGAGGAAAAACTTGCTCGGGTGCACAATGTTTCTTTTCCGCAGATCGTAACAGCCTTTAAGTCTGCAAAAATAGCTCAGCACTACTGGCACTATTCTGTCGGGGAGCAGTATAAGGAAAGAGTTTTCCGTCGCGTTGCCGCCTATCTGGAAGAGATTCGTGGACCCCTCTCCTGGGTAATTATTCAGGAAGCAGGCAAGCTATGGAAATGGGCTGAAGCAGAAGTGCAGGAAACCATTGATACGGTGTGGCATTATCATGGAGAACTCTCCAGGGTTTACGGAAAAACTTCACGGTGCCAAATGCCGAACAAGCGTTCGCTCACTCTTCGGGAGCCTTATGGAGTCATTCTTGGCATTACTCCTTGGAATTTTCCTCTGGCTGTTCCTTCGTGGAAAATTTTTGCGGCCCTTGCCGGAGGTAACGCGATTGTAGTAAAAGATGCTGAGCAAACTCCCACTACTCTTTCTATCCTTTGCTCCATTGTTCGTCGTGCACTTCGAGAAGTTCTGGGAAACGCGGTGGCAGAAAAGCTCGGTGGACTTTTCCAGGTTTTGCATGGAAGTGGCGAGGTGGGGAAAATAGCGCTGCAATTAGGTGATTACGATAAGGTTATGTTTACGGGAGGAACGGAGACGGGCTCGATTATTGGCGAAATTGCCGGTCGTCGGCGCAAGCCTGTAAGTCTTGAGCTTGGTGGGCATGCTGCTATTATCTTGATGGATGATTTTGATCTTGACCGCGCCGTGACCGAGGCAATTAACGCCAACTGCGGAGATTCAGGACAGAGATGTGTGTCTTTGCGGGCGGTATTTGCGCATGAGCGGATTGCCAGCAAATTTGTAACCTTATATATGAAGCGAGCCCTTGAGTTGCGAATCGGCAACCCCAGTAGTCATGACACTTTCATGGGGCCGCTGATTAGCGCTGAGCAGCTGCACCGAGTTGAAGGAGCGGTTAGAAAAGCGCAAGAAGACGGAGGCTCTCTTGTTTTTGGCGGAAATGGTCCACTTGAGCAAGTTTTCCCCAATGCCGATCCAGATACCTGGAGACGAGGATACTATTATCCTCCGACTCTCATTGAAACCGATCGAATTGAGAATCACGCCATGCAAAATGAAATTTTCGGCCCGGTACTTTGTGTCATGCCC
>MHDE01000007.1:52567-55938 GCA_001803465.1 Microgenomates group bacterium RIFCSPHIGHO2_01_FULL_45_11
AAACCCAGAAGGAGCTATTTTTGAGGCGGTGAGAATGGTTAACGATTCGCTTTATGGTCTTTCCAATGCAGTCCTGACTAACCAACTCGACTTGGCCATGAAGGTTATGGGGTTAATTAAGACCGGAATTCTTTATATTGGCCGAGGGACGACTGGTGCTGAAGTCGGGAAACCCTTTGGCGGTGTCAAAGATTCAGGGCATGGGCGCGAGGGTTGCGGTATTGAGGAAGTTACTTATGAAAGGCAGGTTTATATTGATTTTCACGGCAAGCCGCGCATGGCACAAGCAGGAGCGGAGGAAAAAGTACTGCAGTTGCTTCAAGATTCGCGCGAGACCGGGTGTTCGGTATTCCAATAGTTCGTCCCTTCGGGGACTTTTTTTATTTTTGGCGCAATGCTAACGTACGGTTAGAACTTACGCATGAGATATGGAAAGACCGAGGATTCTTATGTGCCGACCAGACCATTACGGGATTTATTACTCAATAAATCCCTGGATGAAAAAAATTTTACGCAATGAAGGGAACCAAAAAATTCGCCGAGAGGCGCTGGGCCAGTGGCACAATCTTAAGTCGGTTTATGAAGAAGAGGGCTTTGCGGTTCAGCCGATTTCTCAGGTTTCCGGATGCCCGGACATGGTTTTCGTGGCCAACGCCGGTCTTGTTTGCGGAAATATTTTTGTGTCCAGCAATTTTCGCTATGCCGAGAGACAGCCAGAGGAGTCGCATTTCCGGAAATGTTTTCAGGGGCAAGGTTTTCAAGTTAAAACTGTGGAAGGAAAGTTTGAGGGTCACGGGGATGCCCTCTTCCACAAGGGCACCTTAGTATGCATGATCGGTTTCCGCTCTAGTGATCGTGGGGTGCGGCAAGCAGCCGAGCATGTAGGAAAAACCCCCGTTGTTCTTAAGCTTGTTGACGAGAGATTCTATCACGGCGATACCTGTTTTTGCCCTCTTGATCCCATTCTTTTTTATCCAAGGGCGTTCGACCGGCCATCGCGCCGCAAAATAGAGCGTCTCGGGGAAGCTGAGGCTTTGGGCGAGAAAGACGCCTTGGCGTTTGTCGGCAACGGAACTCCCCTCTACCGAGGAACGCGGCAGATATACGTTGGACCCATGCCTAGCAAAAACCTGAGAAAGAAATTAGAGAATCGCGGCATTAGCATAAGAGAAGTTTCTCTGCCTGCATTCAAAAAATCCGGTGGCGGAGCCCGATGTCTAACCCTTTTTCTGTAGTTTACATAATTTAGAAGAACCCCTATTAGGGGTTGCTTTTTTTAGCCCTTATGATATTTAAAGGGTAGTTACCTTGAGAAAAAAAATGAAAGAATTTCCCGGACCCGACGCGCGGATGTGGCTCGCAAAGAATAAAAAGTATTATGCAACCAATACGCAAACGTCTCTTATCGTTCCTGACGAGGAGAAAAGTCATTTATCTGTCATTGTTGATGTGGACGGGTTTCAGTTTATTGACCTGAAGTGCGGAGCCGGCGTAAGCAATTTGGGGCACCAGCACAAGTCGACAAATATTCGCCATTTTGAGCACCATGATGGACCTGTGCCGTCGGCGATCGAGTTTGCCGAGATTTTGGCAGAGACAGCGCCGGTTAAAAAACCCGCCAAGGTCTTTTTCTGCAACTCGGGTGCGGAAGCAAATGAAGCGGCGCGCAAGGCCTGTCAGGCATTTCGTTTTCATGACGGAGAGAGGTACAGCAGAAACAAAGCAATCTATTGCGTCAATGGGTTTGCGGGTAGGACCATGGGAGTCCTTAGCGCCACAACTTCCAAAGCAAAAGTACAGCGGGATCCCTTCATTACAGACGAGGAACTGGCACGCTCCATTTATATACCCTATCCAACAAAGGAAAATTCTCGGCAGATTATCGATACTCTAAGAGGACTTGATCTCAGGTGGGTTGATAGGAACTTAATCGAGCTTTTTTGCCAAGGAGAAGGAGGCATCATCCCTGCTGACGAAGAAACAGTGCGCTATTTGTATGATGAACTGCAAAAGATGGGAATTTTCTGGATTACTGATGCTGTCCAGTGCGGAATGGGCAGGACCGGCTCTCTCTTTGGATATGATTTTTCCTGGCTGGAATCGGATTTGCTGACTATGGGCAAAGCACTGGGCGACGGTCTGCCGATCGGAGCGGTTATTTTCAATGCCAATTTGGATTGGCGACCGGGAGAGCATTCCAATACCTTTGGCGGCAACCCAACCGTGATGCGCGCCGGAATTTCTGCATTTTTTGAAATTAAGCGCTTGGTGGAATCAGGAGAGGTCAAAAAAGTGGAACAAGTTTTGCGTGACTGGCTTCATTTTTTTGCGGCCGGACACCGGGATTTGATAACCGAGGTGCGCGGTATAGGGGCAATGTGGGCGGTAGAATTTGCCACCCCCGAGATGAGAAACCGATTCCGCGAAGTTGCCGAAAACATGACTGTTTCCCACGGGATGGGGTTAGCCCTTCTAGGATGCGGGGAAAAAGCGGTTCGCATAATGCCGCCGCTCAACATTGGGCTTGTTGAACTGAAAGCTGCCATGTATCTTTTTGGGCTTGCGTTAGAAGATCTTTCTCGAGTGACCTCCTAAAAACAAAATCGACCGCCCTTTCGGGTGGTCATTTTTTATTTTGGATCTTTCTTGACCTCATGCGTAGGAATATATCGGCGCAGATGGCGCTTCTGCGCGTCGGTGAGACGGCAAAGCAATATATTTTCCAGTGCCAAAATTCGGCGCTCGGACACGCTGTCTTCAAAAGCAGCATGCAAAAGTTCGTGAATAAGGCCGGCAACAAGGGGGTGTTTTTGGGAGGCATGCATCCTTTTGCCAAGGTAAATTTTGCCCTCAGTAAGGAGCCCGAAAAGTTCTTTACGACTGCTATTGCGAAGAACTTTTTTTACCCGGATCGCTTCAATTTCTCTATTTAGCGTATCCAAAATAACACGGAAAAGAGTATCTATTAGGCGATCACCCGAAAGAGGTGTTTGGGTTTGCTTTTTCTTGGTCACGCCAAATACCTCCTTTCGGTGTAGTTTTTGAACTAAGATTTACGCTAACACAAGAGTTTTTCAACAACAACTTGCTTAAGCGACAAAAACTTGTTGTTTTAAAATTTAAAGGCCGACTTAGAAGTCGGCTAGATTTGAAACGGATTCCAAAAACCGGAAGACCAGGTGCGCAAATGCTGTTCTTCTCGTCCTCGCCAATCGGTGTTAATGCGGATTTTTTCAAGAGCCTGGGCGATGGTGCGTTTGGCCTCTAGTACCGGATGCGCCTCGAAGAAGGATCGCACGTTTTCCTCGTCTCCTTCTGACCCTAGTTTGTCACAGACAGATTCAATAAGTCTTCCCAGGAGCTTACTTTCT
>MHDE01000008.1:0-5133 GCA_001803465.1 Microgenomates group bacterium RIFCSPHIGHO2_01_FULL_45_11
CTCTGTTGGTACCAACGCATCTTCATGTACCCCCAAACTCTCCTCCTTGGCCTCGCTACTCTCAAAAAAGATGCTAAAATCGCCGCTTACTCCCTCATCCTCTCCCTTGTCGGCCTGGTCATCGCCGCTTACCACTACAGTCTCCAAATAAACCCCAACCCCCTCGCTCCCTGCTCCACCGTTGGCTATTCCGTCAGTTGCAGCCAACGCTTTGCTGCTGAATATGGCTATATCACCATCCCCATGATGTCGTTAACAGCCTTTGCCCTGATCGCCCTTGCTATGATCATCCTTAAACTTTCTCAAAAACCGCTGGTCAAACCTCGAAAATAGATATCCACTACCAAAAGACTTGGGCTCCCCGCCTCTGTCAACCTTTCCCAAACCTGCTACAATAAATAAGGCTATGGTAGTCTTCCTTCTCGTTCTCTTATTCGGTCTTGTCTTTGCCTATTTTGCCACTCAGAATACTACCCTCACCTCAATTGTCATTGGCCCTTATCTTATTGCTGACCTGCCTCTCTACCTTGTCGTCCTCGGCGCTCTTGTCCTCGGCGCGGCCGTTTCCGGACTGCTCTACTCTCTTCACACTCTTACCTCTTCCCTCGAGTTAAACGACAAGAAAAAACAAATCAAAGCCTTAAAAAACGAACTCGCCGAGATCACCAGAGCTACTCATAAACTTGAGCTCCAAAACACCAAACTCAAGACCAAGCTTGGCGAAGACGACTTCGACGAAGACTCAATTTAAAAAGCCTACTCTTATGAAGTCATTTCTTCTCAAAATCTGGCAACTCCTCAAACTTCCCAAAAATCTGCAACTATTTGTGGTCAGAAAGGTCGAGGACCAGTTTCTGGTCGGCGCTACCGGCGTCGTTTTTAACGACCAAAACCAGATTCTCCTCTTGAAACACACTTACCGCGGTCCCAATAGCTGGCACCTGCCGGCCGGCTACATCAAAGCCGGCGAGCACCCCAAGGAAGGCCTGGAACGAGAAATTAAAGAGGAAACTGGCTTCACAGTTAGCATTGACGATCGCCTCAAAATCAGAACCGACCGAGATTCCCCCCGCTTGGAAATCATTTACCTAGGCGCTTTCATTGGCGGTGACTTCCGTCCTTCAGCCGAAGTCTCGGCCGCCAAATTCTTTTCCTTCGACAAACTCCCCTCTCTCCCCAAAGACCAACTTATTTTCATTAACCGTGCTTTTAACAAAAACACCCTCCCGCCCACGTGATATAATGGATTAAGGTTTTGAGTGTTTTTTGCGTTTGGAGTCTCACCCTCTCTCCCGACACCGTTAATTGTTCACCAAAGAGTAGTTTCTACAAAACCAAGCATTACTAACCATTACCAATAAAAAAAGGGGCGCGCATGACTGGCCAGGGAAATATCTGTATCCGCTGTGGTAAAAAACGAGTTGTTGCCAAAACCTGGACAGAGACAATAAAAACCTCCTCGGGAACATCCCTCCTCACCCATATCCTATCTGTTTGTCCCGATGCCGCCTGTCAAAAAAAAGTCGAACAACTCCTCGCCAAACAAAAGCAACTGTCTTTAGACAAACAAAGAGCTTCTGAAGAACGAAGCCTGGCTCGCCTCGCCTCTATCGCCCAATCTCATCTAAAAGTTGCCGTCAAATGAAGACTTTCTGAATCAAACATCAAAATATCCACCAGTCACTTCTCCTCCTCTCATCATTGACACCATCCCCAATTCAGTTCTTAATCATTTACAATGCACGACCCCGCCACTGCCCTTAGCCCTGTCTAAAGTAATACCATGATCGACAATTCCGGTTTTCAATCAGAAGCAGACAAACTCCACGACAGTTTGGAACGCTATCGAAAAATAATTGATTCTACCCCCATTTGCATTAAGGTTTTTGACAGTAACGGCAAGTTAATATTTTTAAACAAAGGCGGCAGAACCGAACACTTCATCAAAGATACTGACGACATCACTAAATGGGATTGGCTGGGTACGATTAAAAAAGAGTACCAATCCAAAGTTCTGGCTGCTTTTCAGCAGAGCTTGAAGGGACAAACCGCCCGGGTAGTCATGGAGCACACTCCTTTAGGGTCAAAGCATGCCTGGTGCGAAGGTGTTATCTCACCGATTAGAGACGAGACTGGAAAAATCACCCTGGTCCTGTTCTACTCTATCGACATCACCGAAAAAAAGCGCGCCGAGCTAGAACTGGAAAAAATGAACCAACTTATGATTGGTCGGGAATTAAGAATCAAAGAGCTCAAAGACGAACTGGCAGAGGTTAAAACTGAAAAAGTTGTACCTGACTCCAAGGAATAATCACCTCAAAACCATTACTCGTATGCCCGCCTCAATCCTTCAATCTCAATTTTCTTCATTTTAAGCATTGTTTGCATCACCCTGCCTGCTTAAACCAAAAATCTTGGCATAAATTAGGCGTTCTTTATGGAAGAACTGCCTAACTATGACCGATCAGTTAAATCCAACGCGGCACCTTCTTCAAATAATCAAAGTACTCTTTGCCCAAACGTTTTTTTAAACCCGGCTCTTCCCACTTAATTACCAACAAATGCAGCCCGCCCGCCAAAACCAAAAAAAGCCAAAACAGTGCCCAGTGACCTAAATATAAAAATAATCCCAGGTAAATTGCCAGATGACCTAAATACATTGGATTTCTTGTCTTGGTATAAAGCCCGACGGCTATCAGTCTCTTCGCAGGTTCAACCGGCACGGGTGTCCCTTTGCCAAAAATCTTGAAAAGGACCAATAGGTAAACATCCACAAATAGAGCCAACCCAATCAATAACAATCCAGTAATTTTTACTAACAAAGGAAGAATGAAAACTGGCAACCCAAAAAACTGATTCAGCCTAATAAATGTATAAGGCAGAAAAACCCAAACCAAAAACATCAACCACAAACCTACCAGCGCAGTTTTGACTTTCATGTGATGACTCCCCGGCTTAAAAGCCGGGGCTTCTCTCATTTTATAGTCTGAAACCCCGTACCGACCAGTCTGACTGGTCTGGTACTGAGATAGTCAGTATATCAAATCAATAAAGAGTTATAGACCAACTCCCATTCCCAGCCACTACCTTATTTGTCTTGGGAAGTCGAAGGGCTCGAACTCTGAAAAAATTTATGGTAAACTTTACCTCTAATTATGCCCCGCTATTTAATCGAAGTCCCCCACCAGAATACAAAAGCAGCCTGCGACCTGGCCGTAAAAGTTTTCAAATCAACCGGCTCCCACTTTTTAACCAACGCCGACTTTGGCTGTCCCGACGGCATTCATAAGGCCTGGATAAATATTAGTGTCAGTAACAAAAGGGAAGCTCTATTTATTGTTCCGCCCCCCTTTAGGGATAAAGCCAAGGTCATCAGAGTCAAGAAATTTGCCTTAGAGAAAATCGACCAGACCCTAAGACCCCAACACCGCTAGACTAACCACTTTCCCTCAAATCAGCATCGCCTTATTCCCTTTTTGAAAAAGACAGGTAAAAAGGTAGAATTGTTATTCGTATGGCCGATGTTGTTAATAATGAAACCTTAAGTCTCTCTCCACTGCCCCTGGAAATAATTGGTTCACATACCTATGACAGTCACCTAAGCCAAAAGTCCCGTGATGCTCTTAATAACCTCAAGATTGAATTAAATTCCAATACGCGTAGACCAAATGATCTCGCCTCCCATCTCCAGGCATATAAACAATCTGTCGTTGATGACCTCAACGTAGCCATCGGTACCCAAAACCAGGGGCAGTTAGAATCACCACCAGTTAACCTGAGTGCTAAATTGAGAGCTTTCATGACCTTATATTACGCCAAAGTTATCGAAACCATCACCGACACCAACGCCAACCTGAATCGACATCCAGAATTGTCAAAACAAGTTATTCAAGATTTAAATATGCCGCTCACGCCTAATGATGAAGAAACCCATACGGTTTTTGGTCAAGCCCTTAATGAAGTCGTGACCACCGAGGGCTTAAATGCCAACATCACCTTCCCCAAACTTGAAGCCATAATAACATCCTTATTGCCAGAATTGGTAGCCACAACTTCCCCGGTTCCTCAAATATAAATTTTCTCCCATTTTTATGACTACTTCGTTATTTTCAAAATAGAAAAGGGGAAGTCAAATAGATAAAGACTTCTCCATCACAACACAAGGTAATTTAACTCCTTCTACAACAAATGTTTTCTCGCCGATCTTTCTAAAACCTTGTTTTTTGTAAAAAGAAATCGCTCTATAGTTTTTCTTTAATACCTCCAAATCTGCTACAGCCGCCTCTGGGAACGTTTTAATTGCACGCCTATTAAGTTCCGAACCAATTCCTTGTCTTTGATGACTTGTCGATACATGCAACTTTTGGATATCCACTTTGCCCTTACTTACGTCAAACGACACATCACATAGCCCAACAGCCTTATCGCCATCTTTAGCAATAATGATAAAAACCGAGTTATCTTTTAGTCTATTTTTTAACGCCTCCACTGAGTGCCATCGTGAAGTTACCTTATCTAGTTCTTCATCCGTATAAAAGTCCGAATACGAATCAAACCAAGACTTCCTTAGAAGATTTCTTATTTCACCGGCATCTCTTATTTTAGCTTTCTGGAATATAATCATGCTTTAAGTTTACCAAATTAAAAAAGAGCCATACATAGGATCTTTATACTCAGATCCCCATCCATCATTTGACACGAACTATTAGAAACATCTTTGCTATTAACTTAAGAAATACCGCCACCGCCAGCACCTAATAGCTTCCCTAGCATGCAAGCTTCAAGACTGGTTTTATGAAAACAACTTTTTTGTAAGAATCGAAGCTACTTACCCTTTTTCTTAGACATCTTTGAAACAATAGCCACAACTACGGAAACTGCCAAGTAAATTACAAGTAAAAGACCTACCATTAGAAACAGAGGTTGGAAATCTTGCATTTGTAAATATGCAGTCAGCAAAAATATCGGTCGGTAATAAACGATTTCATAACCACCTTCAGGAAACACAGCCCTTTCCCTTAAAAGGGGTAACGAAAAAATAACCAGGGTTAACAAAACATTGGTCAGTCGCGGTTTCAAAAACGATAGACTCATATCACCCATTGTACAAGTTATCTGAAGACGATTCAAAGT
>MHDE01000008.1:5153-9809 GCA_001803465.1 Microgenomates group bacterium RIFCSPHIGHO2_01_FULL_45_11
TGGATTTAATTGGAACTTCTACCCAAGCCGGACGGCACGCACTCAGCTCACCGCTTTCTTCACCAGCGCAACAATCTTCGCCTCTTCGGCGGCAGTCAATTTCTTCAGCGCGAAAGAGGTTGGCCACATAGCGCCTTCGTCAAGGTTTGCCGTGTCGCTAAAGCCGAACGTCGCGTACCGCGACTTGAACTTATGAGCGCTTTGGAAAAAGCAGACGACCTTACCGTCCTTGGCATACGCAGGCATCCCGTACCAGGTTTTCGGCCAGATGCCCGGTGCGCTGGCTTTGATGATGGCATGGAGCCGCTTGGCCATGGCGCGATCCGGTTCCGGCATCGCGGCGATAGCCGCAAGCACATCACTTTCCCCGCCCGCTTTATTCTTCTTCGCGCGCGCTTCCGCCACCAGCTCTTGGGCGCGAGCCTTCATCGCGGCTCGTTCCTCGTCCGTGAATCCCTTGAACTTCTTGTTGTTTACGGTAGTACTCTTGGCGGACTTTTGCGTATCCTTCTTTGGACTCATAGAAACCTCCTCCTTTTTATTGCTGGTACTGTTATTCATACTTTTATTTTACCAATTTCTTTTTCTTATTTGGCTTTAGCCCCACCTGTTAAAAAATAAGAGAACCTACTATACTAGAATATAGGATATATGAAGTTATCCAATGACAGCTACACAATTTTCTTAGGCACTAAGAACTTCACCGAACGTTATTTTCGAGACAATAATGGGTGGTTGAAGATATCAGCTCGTGATAAAACATTCCGGATGACAGCTGAACAAGTCTTGAATCATCTTTTACCAATACTATCTGGTATTAAACCGAACGTCACAATCAAAGTAGAATACAAAGAAGATTAGAAGACAAAGTTCACCTATAGGGTATTCAGCTCCGCGGACTGGATTCGAACCAGTAACCTTTCCCTTAACAGGGGACCGCGCTACCGTTGCGCCACCGCGGAATATAAAAGTACAAATTAGAAAATGGCAAATTGGCAAGTGCCAATTATAACCTCTTTCAGGACTGTTTTACACTCGAGATTAAAATTCCCAATTAATCTAAATAGTCTTGAAGTTTTTTTCTCCGCGACGGATGCTTGAGCTTCCTAAGCGCCTTGGCTTCAATTTGTCGTATCCGCTCCCGCGTCACCCCAAATTTTTGCCCCACTTCCTCCAAAGTCATCGGCCGCTGTCCGCTCAAACCAAACCGCATTTTAAGTACCCGCGCCTCCCGATCGGACAACGCCCTCAATACCTCATCAATATTTTCACTCAAAAGCCGCCGGCTGGTCGCATCATACGGCGTCACCTGCGTCTCGTCCGGAATAAAGTCGCCTAAGTACGAATCGTCATCATCTCCAATCGGCGTTTCCAAACTCGTCGTCTTTTGCGAAATCTTCATAATCTCCCGTACTCGATCTGCCGATAATTCCATCTCCGCCCCAATCTCTTCCGGCGTCGGCTCCCGACCCAAGTCTTGCATTAATTTACGCGAAATCCGGATCAGTTTATTAATCGTTTCCACCATGTGCACAGGAATCCGAATGGTCCGGGCTTGATCCGCAATTGCCCTAGTAATCGCTTGCCGAATCCACCAGGTGGCATACGTGGAAAACTTAAAGCCCTTTTTCCAATCATATTTTTCCACCGCCCGAATTAAGCCTTTATTACCTTCTTGGATCAGGTCCAAAAACGTCATTCCCCGTCCCACGTATTTTTTGGCGATGGATACTACTAACCGTAGGTTTGACGCCGTCAGTTTAGACTTCGACGCTAAATTGCCTTTCTCCACCCCTTGGGCCAAACTAATCTCTTCTTCTCGGACCAAAAGCGGTATCCTCCCAATTTCTTTTAGGTACATCCGTACCGGGTCGGAAATCGCCTTGGTGTCAAGCGACGACAATAATTCCAATTCTTTCTCCAGTTCCGATTCGGTCAATGCCGTCTGCTCATCATCCTCCACCACACTCTCGAATACATCAATCCCCTTATGAATCAATTCGTTATAGAGCTCGTCCAATTCTTCTAAGTGCTTTTCCGGCTCAACAAAAATCTCCAAAATCTCATCCTGGCTCACAAATCCCCGGTCCTCTCCCAACTTAACCAGTTCCTTGACTCGCTGCCATCGTTTCTCATTAGCCGGGGACAGCGTTTTCTTCGTCACTTTTTTGACTTGTTTGACCATAAAAACTTTCCTATCAGGAATTATACGTTGTCTTGTTGTCTAACGCCACCAAGACTGCCGATAATCTCACGATTAGACGTTGTCTTGTTGTCTAACGCCACCAAGACTGCCGATAATCTCACGATTAGACGTTGTCTTGTTGTCTAACGCCACCAAGACTGCCGATTATAAACTTCAGGATAAAACTCTGCAACCAGATAATATCACCAATTTTCTTCACCTGTCCTAAACCAACCGGATTACTCTTCTTCCTCAAACCGTTTCCATTTTTTTAAGCTCCGCGTTCAGACTCCCTACCTCCGTCCGTAACGTTTCTATTTCGCCTCGTTTACCCTCATTCGTCAACTCCGCCAACCGAGAAGTCAACGTCACGAGCTTTTCCTTGAGAGCCAACCGCACCAGTTCCTGCCAACCCTTACGAAAAATCACCACTCTCTTATCGGGTTCGATCGTTACCGTCTGACTGGTAAACAGCGTCTCTACCAACCGCCGCTGCGCAAACTCCAATCGCTCGACAATCTTTTCTACCGTAGTCACGCGAGAAGCAACCGCGCCCACCACCTCCTGCCAAATTGCTTTCACCGCCGGCTCTGCCACACAGTCAATCTCTACTGCCGTTACCGCCTCTGGTATATCCTCGCCCAATTGGAAAAAAAGTCCCAAAAGATACCGCTCCAGTTTTTCCCGCCGCATCTTGGCTAGCCCTTCAGCCACCGGTGCCTTATCTTCTCCGTTCGTTACTCCTACCGTTCCCGCCTTGGCTACTTCCTCCGCCATCACCTGTTCACTCACCGCCAGTTTCTCCGCCACCCCTTTCAAGTAATGTTCCCGCTCCACCGCATTACCGATTCCTGCTAAAATCGGCGCTACCTGCCGACTAATCCGCCGCTTTCCCTCACCCGTAGTGACATCGTAACTTCTAAATGCCCTCCCAATCAAAAAGTCGTACACCGACTCCGACCTCTCCACTAGTTTCCGCCATGACTCCGGATTTTTCGTCACCACTTCATCCGGATCCTTTCCTCCCGTCACTTCTACTACCGACACATTAACACCAGCTTTGTCCGCCATCCCAATGCCCCTGGTAGTCGCCTCGCTCCCGGCTGCATCAGTATCTAGGGCTAAAACAAGATTTGTCGTCAACCGCCGCACCAACTCTATTTGATCGGCGGTTAGCGCCGAACCCTTAATCGCCACCGTTTCCGTAACCCCCGCCCGAAAGCTAGCCAACATATCCAGTTCTCCCTCGACCACCACCACCCGATTTTTCTTCTTTATCGCCCCCCGCGCCTCGCTCAAACCATAAAGCAGCGTCCCTTTGTGATAAAGCGGCGTTTCCGGCGTATTCACATATTTCGCCTCTTTGGCATCTACCTCCAACAACCGACCGGCGAATCCCACCGTCCTTCCCCTCATATCCCGTAAAGGAAACATTACCCGTCCCCGAAACCGGTCATAATATCTCGTGCTTCGTATGATGAGTCCCACCATCTCTACCTCTTCTGGTTTATATCGCTTTTTGGTAACGAGGTAACGGTAAAGGCTATCCCAACTTTCCGGGCTATACCCCAAACCAAATTGCCTTATCAGCGAATCATTCACTCCGCGCTTTTTTAAATAAGCCAATGCCTCTTTCCCCACCGCATGTTTGGTCAATAAATAGTGGTAAAACTCTTCCGCCAAATGCAAAGCTTCCAGCCACCGTACCCGCTGCTCATCCTCCTGCTTCCGGTAGCCTCGAACGAGTTGAACTCCCGCTTTTTTCGCTAAGTATTCAAGCGCCTCCGGAAACGTCATCCCCTCATAGGCTTGCAAAAAGGCATATACGTCGCCTCCCACCCCGCAGCCAAAACATTTATAAAGCTGTAGTTCGGCTGACACAAAAAACGACGCCGTTTTTTCGCCGTGGAAAGGACACAACGCCTTGAAATTCCGCCCCGCTCGGGTTAGCTTCACCCGCTCGTCAATGAGGCTAACAATATCCGTCCGGCTCTTTATGACTTCTACCTGATTTTCTGCCATGAATCAATTCTACCATCGCTAACCAAACAAAACCCCAACCCCTTAGTGGCTATTCTCTATGTCCTATTCCCTAAACCTTGGCTGGCCAAAGTCGTAAATCGTTACCGGCACCAACTGGTAATCAATCCCACCCTCAACATCGACAGCAATGACTGCCACTGTTCCTTGACGCGTCTCTTCACTCCACATCTGGTCAAACACAAAATTACCCAAACTGTAAAAAATCACTCCCTTTCCATATCTCTCCACTGGCTGAACCCAATGGGGATGGTGCCCCGCCACTATGTCGGCTCCAGCGTCAATCAATGCTCGCCCCAATGTCTGCTGCCGCGCGTTTGGCATATCGGTATACTCTGTTCCCCAATGTACACTCACGACCACTAAGTCACTCTGCGCCTGTGCTACCCGTACTACCTGCTCTACTTGTTCTACCTGAATTTTATCGTTCA
>MHDE01000009.1:0-6504 GCA_001803465.1 Microgenomates group bacterium RIFCSPHIGHO2_01_FULL_45_11
TCTCTAAACCTACGTACTCTTTCCGAAGGTAATTGCCCCCTAATTCGCTCCAGCCTTTCTTTCCCCGTCTCTACTTTCTCTGGTTCCAACCGCGCTCCTGCCTCTTCCCGCCGTCCTTGACGCCTCTGATTAACATTGTCAATAGCGCTGTAAACAATCCGAACGCCATCAATTCCCCAAAAAGCCGCCGCCAAAACCGGCTGAATAAACGCCAACCCCACTCTCGTTACCAACCATAAAGGTAAATTGCTCCGCGGTGTAACCCCCAATAGCACCACCAACCCTTGCCAGGAAATTGTCCGTCGATAATCTCTCGCCGCTAGCCCTACCTGAACCAACCGCTCTACTTCTGCTGCCAAAACCGCCTCCTCATCAACCGTTTGTCCAGATACCATCCTCCCCAGCTGATTCGAAAAGAAGTCGCCAAGACCAACTTCATCCCGGTTTTTAACTAATAAGTCCAACTCTGCCGATAGTTGCGGGTCTTTCAAAATCACCTCCATCTGTTCATCCACCGCCCGTCGTACTTTACCCGCTTCTCCTCCATACCGGAAAACGTCTACCACTCCCCCTTGCCACAGATCACGCCCCACTCTCTCCAGTCTCTTACTCTTTAACCAATCGGAAAATCCATTGAAAGATCCTTTAAACCACGACACTCTTGTTATCGACTGCCTTCTATCACTTCGAGGTACCGCTACCCCCAACTCCTCACTGGCCGAAACCAACAAATCTGCTATCGCTGCCTCGTCAATCATTTGTTTGCCCAATACCACCGTATTCATTTTTTCTTCTATGTCTTTTAAGCTCGCCATTGCTTCTTCACCAGTCGACTCTCCCCTTATAATCGCCTCCAACCACTCCCGAGCCAAACTAGTATTGTTTGCTCTCATCGCCGCTAAAAGATTTCCATCATAACCAACCCCATTTGCTTTATCTTGTTCTAACTTCCTAAAAGCCACTAAAGCTCGCCACGCTGCGTGAAACCGCTCCGCCACCATCACCTCATTTTCCGGATGAGTTGATGTTGCTCGTACATAGTTATTCGCAAAAACCGCCAACTGCTCACTCTGTGAAGGAAACAAGTTTTCAGCAACAAGAAAGCCACGTAAAGCACTGAAAGCATCTTTTGGCACCCCCGTCCTCACTATGCTTTGTGCATCCTTTGCCAATTCCTCACCCATTAATTCGTCGAGTTGAGACAACAATCTACCTAAGAAAGCGTCGTAATCAATCTCGTCAATCCTATCAATAGCTGTCACGGAAATATTTCTGGTACTATCATCCTCGAACACTTTTACTTCTCGTCTCCCCAGGTTTACCCCGCTAACCGACGTCGTCAGTTCTCTCCCTCGATCGTTAAAAGTAAATATCCACGACCTGTCACTTCTCTTGAGAGCCAATCGTCGCTGTCCATTAATCTCCAGCGAATACAGTTCCGGCAAGTTATCTCCTGATAATACTTCACCGTTCTTATCTATAACGCCACCCGGCTGATCAGTAAGCAAATGTAAGCCCGTCCACACCTCATAGGCTCCCCTCCTCCCCGATTGTGTCACCATCTCCCACATCACTTCGTCGTGAGTGTAAGCCCGAACACTTTGTTGATAACCAGCCACCACGTCACTAACGCCCTTGTCAACCTCATCCCCACTGATTTCCCCAAACAACTGTTCCTGAACGCTAGCCGGTAATTCATCCCCAAAAACTTGCACTTCTTCACTCACCCTACTTCTGCCTAATAAACTCGTTAACCTCGTCATTACTCCTGTCCGCACTCCCGCTATTCCTTCTCCTATCCGCGCCAGTACCCCTCGTCTTTCCCTCACTTCAGCCGCTGGCTCTTGGCCAATACGCAAAATACTGGGCACAAATGCCAGTTGGTCCGCCAAACTCTGCCATACTCTGCCTATCCTTTGAGCGGCAGTCAGCGGCCGCTGCGTCACTACCACTCCTTCCGTCACTTCCGATTCGTACAACTGATCTGCCACTGTTGTTTGTCTTCGCCTGCTCCCGATTAACCGACCAACTCCTCGAAGTATTGAACCCACCACCGGCAAACGAATGAGTGCATTCTGTGTCCGAGCAGCAATAACGCGAATCGTAGCAGGCGGCCGGAAAGTAAATGGCGCCACCGTATCCAAGGCTTGTCGGGCCCCAATATATCGCTGGCTAATTGTTTCCGGCGAGTTTTGTTGCAAGAAAGATAACAGCATCTCTTGCGGAGTCCGGGGAGTACCAGTAAATCCTGACCGGACTCCGTTGGCAAACGCTTCCAAAAATGCCGGGCGGGAAAGGAAATCTTGATCCAGTAACAACTCTCGGCCAATTTGATCCGCATCCACTCCGCCAATCTGCCGCAACCGCTCCACAAACCCCCTTAGCCGCAAATCAAAATCAGCTACCGCCGTGTAATACGCCTCCTGCCCGGTTTGCACCCCGCTACTATAGCTTCGCGCTTGTAAGTGCCGCGTCCGACCCCTCTCCGTCAGCGTTTCCCGATACAGTTCATCCAATTGCGATCGCGCTTGCGTCCCCTCCGGTAACTGCCGCCGCAACTGATCGTATATATCCCCCACCACTTGCTCTTCGGCAATCTCCACTTGCCGGATCGCGCTTCTCACCCGCAGCTGCTGCAACGACTCCAATAAGTTTCGCTCAAACACGTTTGCCACCACCGTGTCATTCGTCAACGTCGTCCGAATGACTACCGCCACTGCCTCTCCGCTAGCCGGTTTATAATCAAATTGAATCCGTTCCCCATCGATAGTTCGTCGTAATGTTGTCGGTTGGCTAGGCGCCAGTTCCAATAACCGTCCTTCCACTTGATCGCTAGTTAAACCTGAAAATTCATTGGCTTCATGAAATCTGCCTGTTGCATCTACCACTCCATTGTCAATCGTCCGCACTCCATAAACCGGTTGTACCGAAAGAATCCTATCAATCTGCTCGTCCGTATAGCCTTTCCCAGTTAGATACGCCACCGGATCTGCTTCTCGCTGGGCAGCAAACCCTCGGTAACGATTGGCTCCCTGCGTCAACGTATCCATCCCATCAACTTCGGACATAAACACGATGGGCTGGGCATCCGGATTAATGGTCGGGTCGAACTGTTCCACTCTGTGAGAAATCACCACCAGAGAATCCGGTTGCACCGAATTTCCTGTTCCGTCCACCAGCCGAAAGCCATTCTCATCCAGTTGTAAAAACTGCGCCTCCCAAGCCTTCTTATCAACATCAAACCAAGACAGTTCAGTCCCGACATAATTTCCGTCCGCGTCGTAACGCACCGTATATATTTCATACTGACCGCTAGTCGCGACAGCCAGCCGCTGCGGCCGTTGACCACCATCTATCAACGCCGTCATAATCTCATCTTGTTGTCGGCTAAACGGCACGCCGTCGTCACCCAACACAAAAAAGGCGGTTCTGCCAGAAAAGTCTGTGTTATCTATGGTAGTTCGAATGGTCTCTGCCGTATTTTGGCCAAAGTGCGTAGCGCTGGCTTCCGGCGGCCGTAACACTTCCCCACCTCCAAGACGAACACCGGTCGCTGCTTGAATCCGTTCTGGTGTCGCGGTTTGGGCACTTCCATGGAGCATCTCGCCAATGGTCGCCTGCGTTTGGTTAAGCGAAAACTCCATATCCGAGAGCCGTACTGATTCTGGATTAGGCACATCCCGCCCCATGATGTCCCGAAGCATTGTTCTGCCTTCGATTTCTTGCACATACTGGTCAATCACACTCGCTGGAGTTTCTCCGGTGGGAATGGCTCGCCGGCTGGTCACTACTCTGCCATCCACAAAATCCAAATCATTCTCGACCACTCGCGTCCCCCAACTTTGCCATACACCTTCGGCGGTTTGTTGCCGTACTTGTAGTTCAGAAAGAGCCCGCCGCACGCTGCCGTCAGTCACTCCCCGGGCATTCATCCCCTCTTGCAACACCCGATCAAATCCCACCAAATCGGTCTGGCCGTCTACCGCTTGCCGTAATTGCGTTAAGTAGCTTCGTGCCACCGGATCAGTGGTTGCCGAAAGCTGCTGATCAATAAGCGCCAGATGTGTCCGCCGATATAAATCCGTGTCCACCGGCCGCCCATCTGGTGTCAGGAGAGAATTGCGCGGGCAATACCCGGCAGAACAAGCATTCCGTACCGAACTACGAAAATCATTCAAAGGAGCAACCTGCCTAGCTTCACCAATAACATCGTCAATCCGCTCCGCTTCCATGTCAAAGAAAAATTCCGCCCGCTGATCCGGAGTCATGTCGCTAAACTTGACCGACTCTCCCCGCACCGTCCACGTGGTGTCGGCAAAAAGATGCGCTTCATCAAACAAATGATGATTGCCATACCGAATATTCTCATAATGCCACCGCCACACATCACTCATGTCGCTCTCACCATAAACCGTCGCTTTACCCCGGGCATACGCCCACCCACTCTGGTTCGTATGCGTCAGTATGATCGCTCCGTCATCCGTCAACTCCCCCATCCGTCGTAAGTTAGTTACCACTTCATCGGTAACGGCATCAGTTCTACCGGGATTAATCACCACAAAATTACCCTCTCTATTAATCTCCAAAATCGGAATGTCTCTGTAGGGATTTTCGCCGTTCACTCCTATCTGCGTTAATTTACGAGCAATATCTCTAACAGCTGCATCACTGGGCAAATGTCGCACTACCGGTCGCTTTTGTTCCACCGCATGCCAATAAGAAACCAAATTATCAATTTCAGTTTTGCCAAATCCTGCTCCTCGAACGTTAATCAGTGTTTCTCCCAACTCATTCCTACTCATGATGTTGACCGCATCCACCACCTGACCGGGCTTGAAACTTTCATAACCAAAATAATCGGCCATCCGGTTCAAAGAATCATTCACTTTCGTCACCGCTTCATTGAGTTCTTGGCTGGCTCCAGCCGGCGCCACCAATTGATTACGGGTCACAATTACTTCACCAGCTGTCGTAGTCCTAGAAACAGATATTGCTTGAATCCCTGCTCCTTCTTTTAACTCAATGTCTCCATTTCGTACGGCATCCGCCACTCTTCTAAGTTCCGGATCTACTTCCACTCGCGCCAAACGAGGGTTTTGAGGCAAAGCCTCAGCCGCCCCACCCCGTACCGTGACCGTGGCTACTGTTGCCGCCGGCGGTTGTGACACCAACCTGGCTGGTATCCGTAAATGGAAAGCGCCTGTTGCATCCACCCGTACCGCTACCCAATCCCGCAAAGCACCGGGCAAACGGGGGTTTGCCAAAATTTGTCCAGGCAATCCGCCTACTTCCTGAAGCGAGCGATCACTGGCAATCACATACGCTCTATTTCTCCCGCCTACTCCGATAGAGACAAACTGCCCTTCAGAAAACTGATCAGAAAGTGTCCCCACTGTCCGCTGCGCATCACCCAGGGTGTCAAACTGCCGTACTCCCACGCCCCGAATGGCAACTTCGTCGGTTACCACCTCACCAGCTCGGGGCACCTCAGCTTGAGGCACGATTCGAGCTACCGACTCTGGCTGAACCTGTCTGGCTGCTGTATCCACTGTTTCCGTCCCTTGCCTACCTCTCCCGGTAATTGCTCTCCACAAACGAGCCAAAGGCGATTGGACAGTCCCTGCCAAAGTTGCCTGAATTTGGGAAGTCTGTTCTAATGCAACCCGGACTGTGGGATCAACATCCGAAAGTAAGTTGCGGATATAGGTCTGCTGGCTAAAATCAGTGGAGAAAAATGACCGCCCTCGAGTTCCCGGATTAACGTTGTCTAAAATCGAGCTGGCACGCACTTGAATTGCCTGATTTGCTACCACTATTTCCTTTACTCCCAGCGCCGCCACATCATCCCCAGCCTGTAACACCCTAAGCGACCCGTCTTCTAACACTGCATAGACACGTACATTCGGGGTATCGGTAAATAATTTGGCTAAATCGATACCGTTAACATCACTAAACACCTTCTCTGGATCACTAGACCGAACCAATGCCACCTCCAGCTCCGGACTCAATTGTCCGACCATTCGAGTTCCGGCAATCCAATTGGAAAAAGCTTGGCCGGCAAAATTACCCACCACGTCAAAACCAAGCAATGTCACAAATTCAGTTGTTTCAGCCCGCTGTTCCGCCCGGCTCGCCTGATTAGTTAAGGCCACCAACACCGTCCGCACTTGACCATCAAAAGCTTGAGCCTGATCTTTTAAGTTATCCACAAACCGTTCTCGTTGACTATAAGTAACCGCATTGAGAAGGCTTTGAGTTATGACGTCATAAGCCAAATCGATGGGAATCTGCACTGCCAAAGAAGCACCACCAGTCAACAAAGCCACTCCACCGCCCACCACCACCGCTCCCAAATTTTGCAACGGTTGTCCTGCCCTAAGTAACACGCTTCTGGTCGCCTCTTGGTTAAAGTCATAAACACTACGGCTGGCCGCCTCAAACGCTACTCTATACACCTCCCCTTTCTCCGGATCGAACACGTAATCCTGATAGCTTTGGTTTATC
>MHDE01000009.1:6584-7355 GCA_001803465.1 Microgenomates group bacterium RIFCSPHIGHO2_01_FULL_45_11
CGCCGCACTGTTAGGCGCAAACGTCCGGTCCCACCACCGCAACAGATAAAAAGGTAATGTCATGTCAAAAAATGCCGCCTGGGTTGGATGCTGCCGATCCCACTCTGCCGCAAACGCCCGCGCAGTCGGCACCCACTCCCGCTGACCATCACCATCGCTATCGACAAAAACTTGATTGGCCACATACGGATTTACTCCACCCTCTTCTCTGCCGGTTGCCGCGTAAGCCGCTTCAGTCCACGACGAATGCACCCCATACTCCCTTGCCGATACCTGACCCGATCCCGGCGTCGGCACGTTGACCACCCGCACTCCTTGAATCTGGACTGCCTGCCGGTCAATCGCCGCTAATTCATCGCTAGATAATCTTGATATATCAAGTTCACCATCAACGACTAATTCCTTTACCCGTTCGGGAAATAGCAAATACACCGCTTCAATTTGTGAGTTTCGTCGCACCGCCTCCGTATATCGTCCATAAGGCGTTTCCGAACTTGGCCGGTAATCCTCTCGGGAACACAACTGCCAAGACGCTGGCAACTGACCCGTTCGGTTATAGACATCCTGACATATTCCCCCATAGGTATTCCCTACCCTTCCCGCCGTATTAGCCACCACCGACCCCAACGTCACTCCCCGATCCAAAGCCAAGTTATCAACTAACCACCGGTTTCCAACCGTATTAATCTCTTTATCAAGCTCTGGTACACAACTCCCGCCTCCCCAACCTGTCAGGCTTGTTGACGGCCGGTACCCCTCTTGACAACGATT